>JALYVC010000086.1 GCA_030853445.1 Actinomycetota bacterium
GCATACGGCGTGGCGCGGCTGGTCCTGCGTCGTGCCTGACGCGGGTCGCGCCCGGGTCGTCGTCGTTGCCCGGGTCGTCATCGCGCTCCTCGTGCTCGTGGTCGTGGTGTGGGGGGTGGCGCGCAGCTGGGGCGAGATCGTCGTGGCCCTGCGGCGGGTCGACGTGGCTACGGTGCTCGTGGCCACCGCACTGGCGGCGGTCGGTACCGGGCTGACCATGGTGGGGTGGCGGGTGCTGCTCGCGGACCTCGGATCGACGCTGCACCCGGCGCCGGCGGCGAGCGTCTTCTTCGTCGGTCAGCTCGGCAAGTACCTCCCCGGCTCGGTGTGGACCGTCGTCGCCCAGGCCGACATGGCCGCACGCCTGGGCGTGCCCCGCAGGCGAACGAGCGTCGCCGGGCTCGTGGCGCTCGGCATCTCGGTGCTGACCGGGGTGCTCGTCGCCGTGCCTGCGGTGCCCCACCTCGTGCGGGGCTCCGGCACCGGTCTCGAGGTCGTGCTCGGCATCGTCGCGGTCGCCCTGCTCGGGGTGTGCTGGCCGCCCCTGCTCAACCGGGTGGTGGCCGTCGGGCTGCGGGTGCTGCGCCGTGAGCCCCTCGAGCACGAGCTGTCGCCTCGGGCCGTGCTGGTCACCGTGGGGTGCTACGCGGTCGGGTGGGTCTGCTTCGGTCTGCACACGCTGGTGCTCGCCCGGGCCGTGGGCCTCGACGGACGGGGAGGGGTCACGGCCGCGCTCACCGGCTACGCGCTCGCGGGCGTCGCCGGCATGGTCGCGATCGTGCTGCCCGCAGGTCTCGGGGCGCGGGAGGGGCTGCTGACCCTCGTGCTGAGCCCCTACCTCCCGGCCGGCGGCGCCGTCGCCGTGGCCATCCTGTCGCGCTTCGTGGTGACGGTCGTCGACGTGGCGGTGGCCGGCTGCGGCTGGGCCTACGGTCGGCGGCACCGGCTGCTGACCGGTGAGCACCTCGTCGACCTCGTGACGCCGCAGGACGTGCCACCGCACGCCCGGTGAGGGGAGGGCTGGGCCGACCCTGGGTCTCCCGCCCCGGGGTCTCCCGCCCGGTCGAGCACCCGGGGACGCCCGTGGGGGCGGTGTCGGTGGGCCGGGACACACTGGTGGGGTGACGTCCTCACGACCCGTGCGCCGGCCGGCGCCGCTGCCGCCCCGGACACCGGTGGTAGACACGGCACCAGCCGAGGGGGCTCCCGGGGTGGCCCGTGACTGGGTCTCGCCGCGGGCGGTCGCCCTGGGCCAGCTGGTGGGCACCTTCCGTCGTGGCGCTGGTGACCCCACCTGCCGCACGGGTGCAGGAGGGCTCGTGCGGGCCTTTCAGACCCCACAGGGCCCGGTCACCCTCGCCCTGCGTGCGCGGCCGGCGCTCGGGCGCGTGGAGGCCCAGGCGTGGGGTTCGGGAGCGGTCTGGTCCCTCGACCAGCTGCCGACCCTGCTCGGCGACGACGACGACATCGAGGGTTTCGTGCCCCACCACGGCCTCGTCGCCGATGCTTGGCGCCGGTACGGGCACTGGCGGGTGCCGCGCAGCGGGCTGGTGCTCGACGCGCTCGTCCCGTGCGTCATCGAGCAGAAGGTCACCGGCAAGGAGGCGTTCGGCGGCTTCCGCGCGCTCGTGCTGCGGCACGGCGCCCCCGCCCCGGGTCCGTATGCCGCGCAGGGCCTGCGCGTGCCCCCCACCGTCGCACAGTGGCTCGCCATCCCCTCCTGGGAGTGGCTGAGGGCCTCGGTCGACCACCAGCGCTCCCGCACGATCATGCAGGCGTTGCGCGTCGCGGGGCGGCTCGAGCAGGCGGCCTCGCTGCCGCCCGAGCAGGCCCGGGCCCGGTTGCGGCTCGTCCCGGGGATCGGGGTGTGGACGGCCGCGGAGGTCGCCCAGCGGGCGCTCGGTGACGCCGACGCGGTGAGCTACGGCGACTACCACGTCGCGAAGAACATCGGCTGGGCCCTCACCGGCAGCGAGGTCGACGACGCCGGGCTGGCCGAGCTGCTCGAGCCGTATGCCGGCCACCGCTACCGCGTGCAGCGGCTGCTCGAGCTCGCGGGCGCCTTCCGCCCGCGTCACGGTCCCCGGATGGCGCCGCGCACCCACCTCCCGCGCTGAGCCGGTCGCGCATTCGCGGGCACGTGCCCGGATATGCGAGGGGTGCTGCTCGCGGGTCGCGCATTCGCGGGCACGTGCCCGGGTATGCGCGGCGTGCTGGTCAGCCCTGCCGGTCGACGACGTACAGGGTCAGGCTGCCGTCTGCGCGCGGGCCGAGCTCGGCGCCCAGCCACTCACCGTGCAGCGCCACGAGCAGGCGGCCGACGACCAGCCCCAGGTCGAGCGGGTCGTGGTGCGAGACCACGACGTGGTGCGTCTCGACCCCGTTCTCCACCCCCTTCGCACCGGCCACGTCGGGCGGACGACCCGACCCGCCGGCGTCGGCCGCCATGGGCACGGTCGCGACCCGCCCGATGTCGACGCCGGCATCGGGCGAGGTGAGCAGCGCGACGGCGACCGCACGGGCCAGTCGGGTGCCCGGGTCCTCGGGCAGAGCCGACGCGATGCCCACGAGGGTCGCCTCCGGGCTCCCGGGGTCCACGCCGAGCGCGGCCCGCACGGCCTCGGCGCGGCCGAGACCGAACCAGTCGGTGGGCCCGGTGCGCACGAGCGACGCCGCACCCGGCA
>JALYVC010000144.1 GCA_030853445.1 Actinomycetota bacterium
GGCCGGCCCGCGGGAGGGCCCGGGGCCGCTGGGGGCCGACGACGGGGACCGGGAGCCTGGGGGGTCGGACACGGCCCGCGGCTCAGCGAGGGTTCTCGAGCAGCGACTCGAGCACTAGCGCGAGGCCGTCGTGGTCGACGTCAGCCGTGACCTCGTCGGCGACCGCCTGCACCTCGGCCGGCGCGTTGCCCATGGCCACCCCTCGGGCCGCCCACACCAGCATCTCGACGTCGTTGCGCTGGTCGCCGACGGCGACCGTGTCGCCGGGCTCGACCTGCAGGGTGCGCCGCACGAGCTCGAGCGCCGAGCCCTTGCTGACCCCCTCGGGGTTGATGTCGAGCCACGCGGTCCAGCCCACGGCATACGACACCCCGTGGAGACCGGCCGCCTCGACCTGGGCCATGAACTCCTCGGGGTCACCCTCGGGCTTGCGCAGCGTCACGCGGGTGGCGGGGCGCCCGACGATCTCGTCCCAGGACACCACGACCTGCTCCCCGCCGAGCTCGCCGTCGGGGAAGAGCGAGCTGACCTTGAAGCCGACCCCGATGTCCTCGACCGCGACGAGTGCGTCGGGGATGGCCTCGCGCAGCAGCAGCAGCGCCGGGCGGGGGTCGAAGGTGACGGTGTCGACGACCTCATAGCCGCCGGGGGCGTCGGGCGCGAGCCGGATGGTCACCGCGCCGTTGGAGCACACGGCATAGCCCTCACGCAGGCCGAGCATGGCGACGATGGGCATCGTCGCGACGATGGAGCGTCCGGTCGCGATCGTCAGGTGGTGGTCGGCCTCGACGACGGCGGTGACCGCCGCCGCGACCCGCGTCGAGAGCGCGCCCTCGTGGGTGACCGTCGTGCCGTCGATGTCGATGGCGACGAGCTTGCGCACGGTCACGGACAGCCCTTCCGTCAGGTGGTGGCGGGCCCAGCCCGGACCCGACACCACCCTAGGGTCAACGGTGGACGCGGTGCCTGCCGGGTTGCCGCGCCCACGTAGGCCACCGGGCCGAGTGCTCACCTCGCGAGGCGCAGCGCCTCCCGCACCGACAGCCGCCGCTGGGTCTGCAGCAGCGAGCGGGAGTAGAGCCGCTCCCCGAGCACGACGGCACCGAAGGCGAAGGCGCACGTGAGAGCCAGCGAGAGCACCGGCTCCCACCAGGACGCCGTCCCGGCGAACAGCCGCAGCGGCATGGCGATGGTCGAGACGACCGGCACGTACGACGCCACGACCTGGACCGTGCCCCGCGCCACCAGACCCAGGATCAGCGTGCCCACGAGCACCGTCGTGAGCGCCGGGGTCGTCGACTGCAGGTCCTCGTTGCGGGTGGCCAGTGCCCCGGCTGCAGCCCACAGGCAGGCCAGCGAGACGAACCCGGCCAGGAAGAAGACGAGGAACCACCCTGAGGCGGCGGCCAGCGAGGGCAGGATCGTGCGGTAGTCGGTGAAGCTCACCCCGACGAGGCCGATCCCCACGAAGAGCACCATCTGGAGCATCGCGAGCACCGTGTTGCCCGCGACCTTCCCGAGCAGGAGCTGGCGCACGGACACCGACGAGACGAGGATCTCGACCACCCGCGACTGCTTCTCCTCGACCACGCTCGAGGCGATCGTCATGCCGAAGAGCAGCGAGGCCATGTAGAAGAGGAAGGCGAAGACGAACGACACGGCGTACTTCGTGTTCTCGTCCTGGGTAGGTGCCAGGAGCCGCTCGTCGACCCGGCTGCCCGCGGTGAGAGCGGCCGCGGTCGTGCCCGCAGCGGCCGCGTTGGCGGTGAGCGTCTGCTGCTGCACGGCGTCGCGCACGAGAGCGGCCAGGCCGGCATCGGGGGTCTCGCGCGCCACCAGCTGCCACGTCGTGCCGTCGTGCACGAGCCCAAGGTCGGCCGACCCGTCGCGCACGGCGCTCTCGACCGCGGCCGGGTCGGCAGCGTCGCTGAGGGTGAGCTCGACGGGCGCCTGACGCTGCACGGCGAGCCGGTCGACCGCCGTCATCACGTCGCGAGCGCCGGGCCCAGCGACCACCACGCTCGCCGAGGTGCCGCCTCCGGACAGGGCCACCTGGAGCCCGAACGAGCCGGCGAGCAGGGCCAGGGTGACGACGGTGGAGACGATGAAGTTCTTGTCCGTGAGCCGGACGATGATCTCGCGACCGGCGACGATCACCCATGCCGGCTGGCGGTCACCGCGCTCGTCGTCATCCGGAGCCGACAGCATCTGCTGGGTGGACCCTGTGGGCCCGGTGGACGACGCCGTGGGCTCGGCGGACGACGCCGATCCTGCCGTCGCGGGGGTGGTGGACGTGGTCATGCCGTGACCTCCCGGTAGATGTCGCTGAGACTGGGGACGAGGGGGCTGAGCTCGCGGACCGAACCGCGTCGCAGCGCCTCGCGCAGCACGCGGTCGGCGGCGTCGTCGGAGAGCAGCTCGAGGACGGCGGTGCTGCCGTCGACGTCGAGCACGCTGACCCCCTCGACGCTGCGCACCCACCCGACGTCGCTGCCGGTGACCAGGCGGTGGCGGACGCGACCGCGCTCCCGCAGCTGCGCCGTGGTGCCCGAGGCCACCACCCGCCCGTTCGAGAGGATCACCAACGAGTCGCAGAGCCGTTCGATGAGGTCGAGCTGGTGGGACGAGAAGAGCACCGGAACCCCCCGGGACGCGTGCTGGCGCAGCAGGTCGGCCATGGAGTCGACGGCGTCGGGGTCGAGCCCGGAGAAGGGCTCGTCGAGCACGAGCGCGGTCGGGTTGGTCATCACGGCAGCGGTGATCTGCACGCGCTGCTGGTTGCCGAGGGAGAGGGACTCGAGCTTGTCACCGACGCGGTCGGCGAGCCCAAACCGGCCCAGGTGCTCGGTGGCCGCCCGTGTCGCCGCCGACGCCGACATCCCGTGCAGGCGGCCGAGGTAGACCAGCTGTCGCAGCAGCGGCTGCTTCGGGTAGAGCCCGCGCTCCTCGGGCATGTAGCCGAAGTGCGCCCGGTCGGCCCGCGTCACCGGACGGCCCTGCCACAGCACCTCCCCCGAGGTGGGGGCCAGGATGCCCATGATCATGCGCATCGTCGTGGTCTTGCCGGCGCCGTTGCCACCGACGAAACCCATGAGGGTCCCGCTCGGCACCCTCAGGTCGACACCGTCGACCGCCATGGTCTCGCCGAAGGTCCTGGTCAGTCCCCTGGTCTCGAGCATCGCTTCCCGCCTCTCCGCTTCACACGACGACCCCCCGGGGGGAGGCCCACCGGAGTCGTCCGCTGCCACCACGCTAGGCGGCAGCCTCAGGGGCGCGGATCACCCGCGAGGGGGAGTGGCCCGGGCAACGAACCGCCGAGGTGCGAGGCCCCGCGGGGGAGGTGCAGTGCGGCGTACGGGGTGACGCTGGCGCGCTACTCCGCCGGAAGGACCAGGCCCGCCTCGTGGGCGAGCACCACCGCCTGCACGCGGTCGCGCAGGTGCAGCTTGGCGAACAGGTTCGAGACGTGGGTCTTGACCGTCGCATCGCCGACGAACAACCGACCCGCGATCTCGGCATTGGAAAGTCCCCGACCGAGCAGGACGAGCACCTCGTGCTCGCGGGGCGTGAGCAGCTCGAGGGCGGGCACGCGACGCGCGGGCGGCGCGAGCGCGCCGGGTGGCGCCTCGGCGCGCATCTGCTCGATCACCCGCATGGTCACCTCGGGGGCGAGCAGGGCGTGGCCGGAGCCGACGACGCGCACGGCCTCGACCAGCCGCTCGGCCTCGGCGTTCTTGAGCAGGAAGCCGCTCGCGCCCGCGCGCAGGGCGTCGACGAGGTAGTCGTCGCGGTCGAAGGTCGTGAGGATAACGACCCGCGCCAGGTCAGCGGCGACGATCTCCCGGGTGGCCTCGATGCCGTCCATGACCGGCATCTGCACGTCCATGAGCACGACGTCGGGGCGCAGGGCGGCGACCACCCGCACCGCCTCGGCGCCGTCACCCGCCTCACCGACCACCTCGAGGTCGTCCTCCACCGAGAGGATCATGGCCAGACCCGAGCGCAGCAGGGGCTGGTCGTCGACGACGACCACCCGAAGGGGGCGCATCACGACGCCTCCTCTCGGAACGACAGGGGCAGCCGCACCCGCACACGGTAGCCACCCGTGACCCGAGGTCCGACCTCGATCGTCCCGCCGAGCGACCCGACGCGTTCGCGCATCCCGAGCAGCCCCAGCCCGGAGCCCGAGGTGCCGCTGCGGGGCCGCCCGTCGTCGAGCACCTCGACCT
>JALYVC010000122.1 GCA_030853445.1 Actinomycetota bacterium
CGTGATCGCCACGGTTCCGCCGGCGCCAGGGGAGTGGGCCGACAAGGGCGTCACCGCGGGTTCGACCGTGACCTACCGGCTCTCGTCGCACACCGGGTCCGGGCGACTGTCCGACCCCAGCGACGACCTGACTGTCGTCGTCCCGACCACGGCCTTCGCGACTCAGTACTGGCTCGGGGGGGACCCCGCCGACAGCCGCAACGCGCTGTACATCCCGCAGTGGGGACCTGGGACCACCACCTGGATCGACGCCTCGCCCGACCGTGCCCACCTGGCGATCACGACGATGGGAACCCGCTCCGGCGACCCCGGGCGGATCTACATCACCGACACTCGCGGTGACCACCCCCGCACTCTGGCCGCCCTGCCCTACGGGGACGGCGCCAGCTTTCACCGCTCCACGTACTCCCCGGACGGCGAGCGGCTCGCCGTCACGTCGCAGTACGGCGCCTCGGACATCGTGATGATCGTCGACGTCGCCTCAGGCCTGCCGATCCGGACCCTCGTACCGCAAGGGACACCCTATGGATGGTCGCCCGACGGTACCTCCGTTCTGATGGGTCCGGGCCTCACCCGCTACGGCGACCGCGTGCAAGGGCTGCGTTGGGTCCGGGTCACCGATGACTACGAGACACCCGTCGTGGCTGCTGCCGCGTTCACGTCGGACGTCGGGAATGGAAGGTCCCCGTCGGCGGCCGTGGCCCGCGACGGGAGCGTGGCCTGGATCTCGAGCACCGCGGGCGCCGACCGGATCCTGCGCGCCGCACCCGGAGCGAGCGTCGGCACCGTCCTGTGGGCCCCCGCGGGTTGCGTTCTCGGCGATCTGGCTTTCGCGCCTACCGGTGCCCAGCTGTCCGTGAGTGTCGGCGGCGTCACGTGCGCTGCGGGCAGACGTGGCACGGTCAAGCTGGACGTGCCGACCTCGGGAACAGCGACCAACATTCATCCCTTCGTGTGGTTCGCCGTTGCCGGCGCGTGGGTTGTCGCCGCCAATGCGACCCCGTCCGTTGTCGTGACCGTCCCGGTGGTGACGGGCTCGCGAGCCACAGTCACCACCGCCGTCGCTGATCCCGACCACGCGCTCGCGGGGTTATCGACTACCTGCCGAATCGACGGCACCGCACTGGTGCCCTGCGGCCGCTCGTGGTCCACGCCCACGCTCGTCAGCGGCCGGCACACCGTGGCGGTAACGGTCACGGACCCGGCAGGAGCGACCAGCACCCAGTCCGCGACCTGGGTCGTCGACAGCGCCGCACCCACCGCCACCCTCACCGCTCTGCCACCAGTCTTGACCGGTCCGACCCTATCCGTCTCCTGGGCCGGAGTAGACGCCGGAGGCGCAGGCGTGGCCTCCTTCGACACCCGGGTGCGGACTGCCGCCCTCGGTGCCGGCCTCGGAGGATACGTCTCCCCCGCGTCCTGGCAGGGACGCACCACCGGCAGTCTGTCGACCAGCGTCCCCGCCGGCTCGACCGCATGCTTCTCCGTCCGCGCCCGCGACAGAGCGGGGAACGTCGGCGGGTACAGCCCAGAGCGCTGCACGTCCTCCGTCCTGGACGACCGGAGCCTTCGCAGCACAGGCACCCGCGGCACCGGCGCCGGCTACCTCTACGGAACCTGGACCACCGCACGCGGCAGCGCCCAACAGCTGGTCTCCGCGACCGTCGTGACGCGACAGATCGGGCTGTACGTGACGGGCTGCCCGACGTGCGGGTCCGTCGACGTCTATATCGGCGCCACCCGAGTCGGTCGGCTCTCGACCACCAGCTCGACCACGGTCCTCCGCCGCGTCCTCTGGCTACCAGCCTTCGCCGCCCGCAGCGGAGTCCTTACCCTCCGGCCAGTCACCTCGGCGCCCGTCATCATCGACGGCGTCGCGATCCTGAAGTAAGACGAGCGTAGGGCGGTCCCGCGCCCCACAGGATGTCCCGGGTCCATGATGATCGACGGTAGTTCTGCGCCAGGAGTACTCCGCCGCGGAGGTGTGGGACGGCTGCACTCGCGGCGGTGGGGGGATAGCCGCACTCGCGGCGGTGTGGGACGGCCGCTCTCGCGGCGGTGTGGGTCTGAGCAGTCAGCGTCGCGAGTCCCCCACACTCGTCCCCATGCATCACGTCACGCCGATCGAGCTGGTGAGCCGCCCCGGGATGTCCGGAGACTCCAAACCTTGGGAAGGTTGGAGTCATGCCAGGGAACACGTCGAAGAGGTACCCGCCTGAGCTGAAGGAGCGGGCGGTGCGGATGGTGGTCGAGGTCCGCGGTGATCATGAGTCGGACTGGGCGGCGATGACAAAGGTCGCACAGCTGCTCGGGGTCACGACGCCGGAGACGATCCGCAAGTGGGTGCGACAGGCGGAGGTCGACCAGGGCGCCCGGCCGGGAGTCACGTCGGAGGAAGCGGCCGAGATCAAGCGCCTCAAGCGCGAGAACGCCGAGCTGCGGCGGGCGAACTCGATCCTGAAGGCAGCCTCAGTTTTCTTCGCGGCCGAGCTCGACCGGCCCAACCACTGATCGTGGACTTCGTCCGCGAGCACGCGGACCACCGGGACCCCAGCGATCCCGGTGGTCTGCGGTGGGGTGTCGAGCCGATCTGCGCCGTGCTGAGCGAGCACGGGCTGCCGATCGCCCCGTCGACGTACTACGAGCACGTCAGCAAGGGCCCGACCGGTCGGGACCGGCGAGATGCCATGCTCATCAACGAGATCCGCCGGGTCCACGCCGTCAACTACGGCGTCTACGGGGCGCGTAAGGTGTGGCTGACCCTGAACCGGGAGGGCATCCCCGTCGCCCGCTGCACCATCGAGCGGCTGATGCGCCAGGAGGGCCTGGCCGGCGCAGTCCGGGGCAAGGTGAAGCGAACGACCAGCCCCGACCCGCGCGGGCCGCGGGCGCGGGACCTGGTGCGCCGTGACTTCGCCCCGCTCGCCCCCGACCGCCTCTGGGTCGCCGACATCACCTACGTGTCGACGTGGTCGGGCTGGGTGTACGTCGCGTTCGTCATCGACGCGTTCGCGCGCCGGATCATCGGCTGGCGGTGCGGGCACACCATGAACACGCAGCTGGTCCTCGACGCGCTCGACCAGGCGGTATGGACGAGGCAGCGGGAGGGTCGACCGTTGGGTTCCGTTGTGGCACATACGGATAGGGGGTCTCAGTACACAGCGATCCGGTACACCGAGCGGTTGGCCGAGGCGGGGATCGCGGCATCGGTCGGGTCGGTCGGCTCGTCGTATGACAACGCGCTGGCCGAGACGATCAACGGGCCGTACAAGACCAGAGCTGATCAAGCCCCGCGGGCCGTGGCGCACCCTCGACCTCGTCGAGATCGCCACCGCCGAGTGGGTCGACTGGTTTCACCACTGCCGGCTCTACGAGTATTGCGGCGACATTCCCCCTGCCGACCTCGAGACCGCCTACTACGCTCAAACCAGAGCCCAGCCGACAGCTGAGCTCACACACCACTGAGTCTCCGGACTCACCGGGGCGGCTCCCTCCGAGCGGCCGCCGTTACTTAGCGCCCCCACCTGACGACCTCGCGGTGACGCCGGATTGGGGGTCTGGCGAGGCTTTCCACGGTGGGCCAATGAGCGAGATCTTCCATCGCGGCGCCTCGTCTAGCTTCGAGTCAGCGGGGGGACCGACCATAACCTGTTGTGTGGACACGGTTCCCGCGTCGTTGATCTGGACGATCATGGTCTTCCACAAGTCGGAAGGCGTGGCGTACAGCGTGGTGCTGACCACCGCCACGGGGTGGCCGTCCACCTTGGCGATCTCGGCGGAACGCGCTGCGTCGCCGAAGCCGACGTCAAGAATGCGAGACAGGTCCGCGCCGCTTCCGGTCCGCAGCGCCTTCACGTACTGGTCGACCGCGCTGTGGATTGAGGATGCGCCAGGGAAGTTTTGCGCGGGGGCCGACACGGCACCAGTCGAGGCTGGTGATGGATGTCCTGAACCATCTCCCAGGAGAAGGTGGCCGGAGAATACGAGGGCACTGACGACTAGCGCGGCCAGGACACCGCTGGCCCCGCGCCTGAGACGCCGCCGGCGGCGGTAACGGTCTGCGGTGCCACGAATTCGGTCGAGAAGGTCGTCCGGGACCGGGGGGTCGGCGTAGTCGAGAGACACCGGTTGCTGCTCGGAGGGCGTCATGACGTGCTTCCGTTCCTGGTCGTGGCGCGAGGCTGCTGGTGTGGGGAGACGTGTTCCATCTCGCGCAGGCGATGGAGGGCTCGGGCTGCGGTGCTCTTGACGGTGCCCGGGGCGATGCCGAGGTGGTCCGCGATCTGCAGCTCGGTGAGGTCGAACCAGTACCGCAGCACGATGACTGAACGTTCGCGGGGGGTGAGCTCCCGCAGAGCCCGCAGGACCGCGTCTCGCTCTGCTACGGAGGTGGCCTCGTCGTGGATGGCGCCTGCCAAGGCTTCGGCGTCGAGCGTCAACGGTGCCTCACGCCAGCGTCGACGGCGGTACCAGTCCAGGTACTCGTTCAGCATGCATTGCCGGACGTAGGCCTCGGGCTGTTGGTCCTTCAGGCGTGCCCACCGCAGGTATGCCTTGGCGTACGCACTCTGCACGAGATCCTGAGCCCGATGACGGTCCCCGGTAAGGAGGTCCGCAGCGTGGAGCATCCGGCGGGACGTGGTGCGGACGAAGACAGAGAACTGCTCGTCAGACACGCTGGGGTCGCGCCGGGGTTGCCTCACACCCTATGAACGCACGGGTCCGGCGTCAGGTTCTGCCGCACCACGTACTTTCGGCGCGTCCCCTGCGGACAGGACTATCGCCCACCCCAGGCTAAGGAACCAGTGGGTCGTCCCCATCGGCACCTCGTTCAAACCGCACATCATCCAATCACACCGCAATCAGAGGGGGGGAGCGCCCGAGCTGATTTCCGGTGCCGCCTCATCGCACGGGGGCTTCTCGACGAGGCCCTCTCCTGCGGTAACGCCCGGGGCGGCATCGACATCGGGCAGCCAATAATCGGCTTGGAGTTCTGGGCCGGTTCACGGCATCTCGCCTGAGGAGCCGAGGCGGTTCGGAGTGTGTGTGAACTCGTCGGCGACGCCGGGTACGGCGCGGATGTACTCCTGGCGAGCCTTCCATCGATCGAGCACTGGTTCTAGACCTGGCCCGGTCGCCCACGCCCAGGCTCACCTTGGTGTCATCTGGGCGCTCATGCGACCCACTCGGGGAGGCGATCATCAACCGCGCGTGCGCCACATCTCGCTGACCCTCCCGGGTCGGGCCTCTACGGTTACGAAGTGCTGCGGATGGCCACCCCGGACGTAGCAAGTCGAGCAAGCAACCGCCCTCGGCGTTTTGCGCGACTAGGCGGAGCCGCCATCGCCACGTAGGCGACTTACGGCGAGGCAGGCCCCGGCGACGACGGCGGCGGTGGCCGTAGCGGTCAGCCACGAGGTCCGTCCGCCATCGAGGTAGGGGACGGCCCACCACTGTGCGCCAGTGTTCGGTTCGACCCCAAAGATGGAGCAGAAGACCCAGTAGATGACGAGCAGGGCGAAGCCGAGCTCGTGGAGCACGAGTCCAGCGGCGGAGGCCATGACGACGTACAGCAGGTAGCTGCGCACGGTGATGACCGTGTCGGGGGTTGCGTGAAGTGAACCGACCGCCAGCAACAGCCCCACCGTGCCGGCGATGGTGACCGCGTGCAGTGCGAGCCGCCGACGCGTCATGCGGGAGCCGCCGAGAGCGTCCACTGCGGCCATCGGGCTGAACTGCGTGAGGAAGTACAGCAGCGCCAGCACGAGCGGCTGGATCGAGGTGATGGGGACGTCGACCCGCAGGGGTACCTGTCCCACGCGCAGCTGCCAGGTGTCGACGGCGGTGAAGCCGACCGCGATCACCAGCACCAGCACGGTCACCAGCGGCACGGACCTCAGCCGCAGGAAGAGCCACAGCCCACTCATGACGCGGCGGGCAGGGGAAGTGGGGGCACCGAGCCGCAGGTGGCGAGGACAGACCTCGCTGCGGCGAGCCAGGCGTTCTGGGTCGGGACGTCCAGGGCCTCGAAGGTCGCGACGACGTCGTCGTCGAGGACGTAGGGCACCGACAACCCCAGCCGGTCGCTGAGGATCCGGTCGTAGAAGTGGCTTGGCTCCCCGCCGGCGACGCTCGCCGGCCGGTCGGCAGCGTGGCAGACGAGACCCGGGTCACCCACAGCACCCATTCCTGCCACCACGACTTCGGCCACCTCCGTGGCGGGAGCCCCCCAACCGGGCGGGGAGATGACCCCGACCGGGCCACCCTCCGCGGCACCGACGGTGATGCCCTCCTCGGTGAGGGTGCGGGGGAGCCCTTCTGTGGGGTGGGAGCGGAGAGCCCGGTCGAGGGCGCCCAGCAGGCGGGGGGCAATGGCGGCGTCCGGCCGCCAGACGCACACCCTCAGGCCGGCTCGCGCCTGGCAGACGACGGACCGGTCGGCCCCGGATCGCTGCTGGGCGTAGTAGCTGGTGGGAGCGGCGGACGGGGTGACAGTGACGAGGAGCCCGGCGACCAGGGCAACCACGAGCGGCACCCCCTCCAGAGCCTTCCTGGGAAGGCGTCGGAACCGCGCGACCGCCGACAGCTGCATCAGGGCGACGCCCGCCGCCACGGCGAAGAGCAGCGCCAGCAGCAGGCGCGACGTGTCGGCGACGTAGAGCGGGTCCCAGCTCTCCTGGATGACCGGCAGCAGCCGCCGCCAGCCGGAGCGGGACATCTCGTCGGCCACGGCAACGAAGTAGAAGGCGTAGAAGGCCAGCGGCGCGACGATGGTGACCACGAGCGAGCGGCCGAGCAGCACCGCCACCGCGACGCCGTACGCCACCTCGAGGGCGAGAACCCCCACCGGCAGGACCAGCAGCAGGACGTTCGGCGTCGCACCGGACGCGTGCCAGGTGCGGACCAACCCCATCGCCATGGTCACCAGCGCAGCGAGGCTCGCCCAGCACCACACCGCCACCGCCGGCAACCCGAGCTTCGCGACCGGGGAACGCCCCCCGAGGAGGACGACGTCCGCCAGACCTGCCCGCTCGGCCCGGTGCACCGTCCAGCCGGCGCACGGGATGGCGGCCGGCCCCACGATGAGCGTGCCGAAGGTGCCGAGCACGATCTGCGTGTCCTGGGCCCGCCCGAGCCAGGACGGAGCCGCCGAGAAGAGGGCCTGCCAGGCCCCGACCAGGACCAGCACCAGGGCCAACGGGGCCATGGGGCTGCGTCGCAGCTCGGTGATCAGCACGGGCGGCGAGTCTGCTCGAGCAGGTGCAGGTAGCGGCGCTCGAAACGGCTCACGTCATCCTCCGGCAGGCCCGCTCCGTCCTCCGGGGCCGCAGTGCCGAGCGCGTCGAAGTCGCCCAACGACCCATGGAACAGCAGCCGCCCCCGGTCGAGGACGACGAGCTGCGAGCAGGTCCTCACCAGGTCGGCGGCGACGTGGCTGGAGACGACGATGGCCCTCGTCTGGCCTTCGCTCCTGACCAGCGACCGGAAGAAGTGCTGCTGCTCGAGGTCGAGACCGACCGTCGGCTCGTCGAGCACGACCAGGCCCGGGTCCCCGACGAAGGCCGACGCGATGACCAACCGCTGCTGCAGACCTCCCGACAGGGTGCGGACCTTGTCCCGCCGCCGGTCCGCCATTCCCACCAGCTCGAGACACCGGCCGGCCTCGTCACGGGCCTCTCGCGACGGCAGCCCCCGAACCCACCCCACGTAGGAGAGCACCTCACCCGACGTGAAGCCCTTGAACAGGCGGAGGTCCTGCGGCAGGTAGCCGACCGAGCCACGGGTCCGGATCCGCCCCGCGTGGATCCGCTGCAACCCCACGAGGGCCCGAAAGAGCGTGGTCTTGCCCGCGCCGTTCGGCCCGAGCACCCCGGTGACCCCCGTCGACAGCGTCAGCGATACGTCGTCGAGCGCGGTGACCGCTCGACCCCGCCGGACGGTGACCCCCTCCGCCACCGCGACGGCCGTCATGTCATCCCCGACCACGGCGCCATAGGCGTCACCCTAACCGGGTGCCCACACGACTACCCGTCCTATCGGTGGGCGGCGACGGCTACCCGCGGGCGTCGGCTGAGTGACCTACTCACCCCTTCCATCATTGAGGCGATAAGCCAGCCTGGAAGGCGTACTCACCATCCACTGATCCCCCCCGCGGCATTTACCGCCGACGGATGATGACGGTACGGGCTAGCAACGAGGTCAAGCCCGTTGTGGGTAGTGGTGGGCCGTCGTGGACGGTCTCGGTTGCCGGTGGTCCCTCGGGGAGAGGGAGCGCTGCGGTGTCCACTGGCGACGACCCGGCGGCATTGGTCAGTGACAGGCCCAAACCACGAGTGTCGCAAGGAGAACGTCGTCATGACCAAACCCGCCACGGGTCGTGAGCCGGAGCAGCTGGGGCTGTGGGGCAGCCCGACCAAACCTGTGGAGCACCAGGCGCTGTGGGACATCGACGACCTTGCCGCCTACCTCGGAGTGCCCAAGCAGACCATCTACGCGTGGCGTACGACGGGCTACGGGCCCAAGGGGATCCGGATCGGTAAGCACCTACGCTGGCGAGCCACGACGGTCGTCACCTGGACTCTCGAGCTGGAACAGGGTCAGTGACTCGCGACCACCTCCGCTCACCCTGGCGGTGCCCCCGCTGTGGCCGACTGGTCGCGGAGCCTTGGCCGCCTCGACCCGGACGACCCAGACGCTGGTGCTCACCGCAATGCCGACGCGCAGCCTCTGAGGAGCGTCGCGCCGCCGACAACGGCGCCGTCGGCCTTCGCTACATCAGCCCTGAGCTCTCGATCGAGGACCACGTCCGCGCTGTCCTGGACTCCCCGGCTGCCAGCCGACGAGTGCTTCGTGAGTTGGTCGACCGGTCTGCCAAGGGCGACCTCGGTGACGGGCGCTGGCGCAGCGTGTGGAGTGACCTCGAGCAGCTGCGACGCCCGCCCGAACGACGTGGTCCTGGTTGGTCTCCCCGCCTTCGTTGACCCCGATTCGCCACTCGACCGCGGCCTTCCATGTGAGCGAGGGCAGCCGGCTCCCCTGCAACAGCGGAGCTGGGAGGCGGGGACCGCTTCGGGCATAGCCTCTGCGCATGGTTGATCTGGGCGAGACGATCCGTGCCGTCGTGCTGCCTGCCGTCGACGCCGTGTTCCAGGACGGTGAGCTGGACGCGTTGGACGTTCGCGTGGATGGCGAATCGGTCCACGTCACCCTGACGGCGCAAGGCGAGGTCTTCGTCGACGCTGTCATCCAAGCCGGCGTGTCCGGGCTCACCGCCGCCGACTGGAGCGAGCGGCTGCGGTCCAGCTTGGTGGACTTCGTGGCGGAGAGCCGCTTCGGCTGGGGACAGAACCGCGACCATATTCCCACGTAGACGACGAGGCCCACAGACAGTCTCCCGAGGCCCGCTTCTCGACGTCTCACGGCGCAGAAACCGCCGGGAGAGCCGCGGGTCGCGGATTTCATCCGTCGAAATCGCGCCGGGGATGCATGAGGTGTGTGGGACATGAGCTTGAGCGTTTTGAGGGGGTACGAAGAGTCGTCGGGGCGTGAGGGCGGGAGTCCCGTGGTCCTGCGGCTTGATGGGGGCCGTGGTGGCACAGAGGGGCGCTGCTCGGCAGGTCGGCGACGAGGTCGGGGTCGTCGAGGGTGACGTCGTCGCCGGTGACGCTCGTGCCCGGGCCCAGAGATTGGTGCCGTCGTTCGTCGAGCGACGACGTCCACGCGCGGGTGACGCCGGATGCGCCCGCCTGGGCGGCGCGATCGATCTGCGCCAACGCGACGCGTCGAGCGACTGGTGCGAGGGGTGTTGGGTATCGACCGATCTCGACCATCGTGGAGGGCAGGTCGCTCGACCGCTTGGCGGCCGTGTTGTCAGTGGCAGGGGACGAAGGCACCCATCCTCGTGACTCCGGAGAGAGTGATAGTTCGCTGCCTCAGCGAAGTTTCCGATCTGCCGTACTATTAGCACCATGGACCCCGAGCGCCTACAGCGTCTCTGCGCTGGTGCGCTGAGCGAGATCGGCGCCGACATCGACTTCGAGGTGGTCGGCCCGACCGAGCACCCCGACACCTTCGACGCACGCCTCGACGGGCAGCCCGTCGTGGCGGTCTGGCTCGGTGTCGGGTGGCCGCGCCAGGTCGAGGCACTGCTGGCGCGCGCCCACCCGCCGGACCTCGTCGCCGCCCCGGAGCTGTCGCCCGGAGCGCGCGATCGCCTTACTGCGGCTGGCGTCTCGTGGTTCGACGAGACGGGTGCGGCGCGAATCGTCACCCCCCGGCTGCGCGTGCTGGTCGACACCCGCCGGGCCGCACCGAAGCTGCCACGAAAGAACCTGGGCTGGACGCCGGCGACCCTGGCCGTCTGCGAGGCGCTCCTACTGGGCGCCCAGGGGACGGTCGCACGAGTGAGCGACCGCACCGGCCTCGCCGCGTCGACCGTGTCCACGTCGTTGAAGTTCCTCCAGACGGAGCACCTGCTCAGTGCCGAGGCCCAGCGCGGACGTCACGCCCGGCGGGTCGTCGATGACGGGGAGCAGCTGCTCGATGCCTACGCCGCGGCCGCCGCCCGGCTGCGCAGCCCGCAGTCGATCCGCGTCGGCGTGCTCTGGCGCGACCCCCACCGAGGGGCCGAACAGCTCGGCGCGCGATGGAAGAAGCAGAGGACGCGGTGGAGCGCGACCAGCGCTCTGGCCGCCGATGTCCTGGCCCCGCTCCTGACCGACGTGGTCCCCCTGGAGATCTACGTCCAGGCCCAGAGTCTGGCCGACCTGCGTCAAGTCGCCCGGGAAGCAGGTCTCTCGGAGGCCGCGGGCGGGAGGCTTCTCCTGCGTCCGTTCCCGACGCCCGCGCAGGACACGCTCAGTGACGTGGTGTCGGGGGTGCGGGTGATGCCGTGGCCCCGGGTCTACGCCGACCTGCGCAGCACCGGGGTCCGCGGGGAAGAGGCGGCCGAGCACCTGCGAACCCACCGGCCGATGGAGCCCGCAGATGCCTGAGGAGCCGGAGCGCACCACCCGCGCGCGCCGGGCGGCCGAGCTGGCCCTGGTGCGGGTGTGCCACCACTACGGGGGGACCCCGAACTTCGTCCTGCTCGGCGGCCTCGTACCGCAGCTGCTGTGCGCCGACTCGGGCATGGTGCACGCCGGCACCACCGACGTCGACGTGCAGGTCGACCTCGAGATCGCTGCGGGCGCCGACAACGCCCCGCGACTGGAGACAGCCCTGCGCAACGCCGACTTCTCGCCCGACAGCGGTCAGGTGTGGCGCTGGGAGACGGTCCAGGGCGGCACCTACCGGGCCGTCATCAAGTTCGAGCTGCTGGCCGACCTCGACAGCGCCCGTCAGGGCGACAACGTCCTGTTCACCAGCACCTCCGCCCTCGGGGCGGTGAACCTGCGGGGCACGGGCTACGCGGCACGGGACCACACCGTGCGCACGCTCGTGGCCTACGACCAGGGCGCCCGACGCGTCGCTGACGTTCACGTCGCGGGCCTGGCCGGGTTCCTGCTCGCCAAGACCGCGGCGGCCTACGGGCGACACAAGGCCAAGGACTACTACGACATCGCCTTCGTGCTGCTGCACCACGACGAGATCGACGAGCTCGGCTCGGGCGCAATGGAATCGCCGGCAGAGGTCGTGCTGCGTCGGCTCGGCCCGCCCGTCGAGCTGCGGACGGCACTGGAGGATCTTCGCGCCAACTTCGCCGACGACGACGCCCAAGGGACGATCGCGTATGTCGACCAGCACGGGCTCAACCACCCCGAGACCGATGCCGCCACTGCCGCGACCGACGCGCAGCTGACGGTCGCGGCGTTTACCGGCGCTCTCCTCGGGGCCATCGCCCGGCGCGCCGGATAGCCCTTCTCAGCAGCGACAAGGCCGACCCGACCGACATCCGCGCAGCCACGAGAGATCCAGGTGAGCTCATCGCTCAGATCGTGCAGGTCAGCGCCGATGGGTCCCGGTAGTCAGGGCATGCACTCGGGGAGTTGGTGATCAGAATTACCGCGATGGACGTCGTCGTCGGCCGGCAGTCGATCTTCGACCGTGACCGCGCCGTCTACGGCTATGAACTGCTGTTCCGCCCGATCGATGCCTCGGCAACGGCAACTGGACCGCTCAGCGGGGATCTGATGACCTCGATGGTGCTGTTCAGCGCGACCGGAATCGGGCTGGATCGCCTGATCGGTAACCGGTTCGCGTTCTGCAACGCCGACCGCGGCCTGCTCACCGGAGCCGTGCCGATCAGCCTCCCACCCGAGCAGACCGTGATCGAGGTCCTGGAGACGGTTGTCCCCGACGCCGCGATCATCGAGGGCTGCGAGCGGTTGGTGGCGCAGGGCTTCCGGCTCGCGCTCGATGACTTCGTGTGGTTCGACGGTGTGGAGCCGCTGCTCGAACTGGCCGACATCATCAAGGTTGATCTGACCATCGTTGCCCCGCAGGACCTGCCGGGCTTAGTCCAGCGGCTGCGTCAATACGACGTCAAACTCGTGGCCGAGAAGGTCGAGTCCGAGGAGGAGATGCTGCGGTGTCTCGATCTCGGCTTCGACTACTTCCAAGGCTATGCCCTGGCGCGTCCGGTCATCCTGCCCGGCAAGACCCTGGGCTCCTCCGAGCTGGGTCGGCTCCGAATGGCCGAAGCGCTGCTGGGCCGGGACTTCGAGGTCGACGAGCTTGAGGCGATCGTGGCCACCGAGCCGGGCATGATGTTGCAGCTGTTGCAGATGGCTGGCGCCGGTGGTCTCGCCGGGACCCGCCGGCGGGTTCGCAACGTCCGGGAAGCGTTCGTCATGATCGGTTCGCAACGCCTGCAGAACTGGATCGCCCTGCTGGCGATGGTCGATCGTCGGGTGACCAGCACCGATGACATCACGACCGCGTTGACCCGGGCGAAGATGAGTGAGGTCCTGGCCCTTCAGCTCGAGGCGGGACGGTCCAGCCTGGCATTCACGGCCGGGATGCTGTCCGCGATCGATGTCCTGATGGGCATTCCGACTGAGCAAATCCTCACCACGCTGTCGTTGGATGACGAGCTGCAGGACGCCGCGTTCGGCGAACAGAGCACCACCGGACGCCTGGTCCGCGACGTGATCGATCACCTGTCGGCCAAACCGAAGCCATCGTGCCGCAGCGGCTTCACCGACCAGGAGCTGGATCTGGCCGCGATCCACGCGTTGAACTGGGCACTGGACGTCGTCGACGGACTGAGCTCCTCTCTTTCCTAACGCGGCCGGGCCGGTTTGCGCGACGGCCCTGACCGAGACCGAGCAGGACGACGGTGCCGAGGCCGTAGCGGAAAGTGCTGCCACCTATCGATGCCTTGGACTCGTGCCACTTGAGGGTTCGAGCGGCTTCCGGGTGACTTTTGTGCTGGTCAGGGGGTTGGGCGACTTCCCATTGACACACCCCCCACAAGGGCCTGACGGACATGGTGGTTGTCGCGGACGCGGGCATGCTGTCGGCGGGCAACCTGCAGGAGCTGCACGAGGCCGGGCTGCGGTTCATCGTCGACTCACGGGTGGTCAAGGCCCCGAACGACCTGGCGTCCCACTTCCGTTGTCAAGGCGACAGATTCGTCGACGTGCAGGTCATCGACACGATCACCCCGCGGGTGTCCACGCAGACGGCTCGGGCGAGCAGCGACGAGAAGAAGCGGCCGAGCCGGTGTACTACGACATCGCCTTCGTGCTGCTGCACCACGACGAGATCGACGAGATCGGCTCGGGCGCAACCGAATCGCCCGCCGAGGTCGTGCTGCGTCGACTCGGCCCGCCCGTCGAGCTGCGGACGGCACTCGAGGATCTGCGCGCCAACTTCGCCGACGACGAGGCCCAAGGGACGCCCGCGTACGTCGGCCAGCACGGGCTCAACCACCCCGAGACCGACGAGGCCGTCGGCGGGCGCGACGGATAGTCAACTGTCCGGCATCACAGATGTTGGGCCCAACAATGGGCCTCCAAGAGTCGAATCGAGGGTTTTGTATAACGATCCGACAACGAACGACAAGGAGCGACAGGATCCGTCATTAGGCCCCTGACCTGCGACGATGCACGATATCGCCGCTGCTCGAGTCGTCTGAGGGCGGATTCTGACGGGCCCGGGGCCCGGCTACGGATCAGAAGGTTGGGGGTTCAAATCCCTTCGGGCGCACTCTGTGTTGAGACAGACTTGTGGGGCCCTGACCAGCGGAGACGCCGGCCAGGGCCTTACTCGTCCCCGGGGGAGGTCGACGTCGCCGGTGGCGGCGGTGCGGCCGTCGCTGCGACCGGCGCTGGCCAGCAGCCCACACGATTTCACCGTTCGACGAGTCGAACCTGCAGCTGCTCGAGCTTGACACTCGTGCTCCGCTGGCACCGCCAGCAGCTCCACTCCAGCTCGACGTCATCACCCGCCTCGACATCGGGAGCGGCTACCACGAGGCCCCCAGCGTCGTGGCCGGCTCACCGCCGACTCGACGACCCAGCAGGCGCAACACCTGACGCCCTCCGCGGGACGAACGCCCAGCGGCCGACTGCGTCACACGTCGATGGGATGCACGTCGAGCCGGACACCGTTCTGGGAGTGCGAAGTGTCATAGGGCCGGCCCGGGCGTGCGGACGGGCTCGGCGTACCAGCCCGCATACGGCAGAAGCTCACGCAGTGTCGCCGTGTGGTCGGGCCCGAGGATGACCGTCGCCTCGAGGTTCTGCGACGACAGCGTCCTGACGAACTCGCGACACCGCCCGCAGGGCGGAATGACGTGCAGGACAGCGTCGGCCGGGTTGCGCCATACCGCGACCATCCGGTTCACCGTCGGCGTCGTGACAGCCACCAGCTGGCTCAGGGCGCCAACTTCGGCACAGATCGAGAGGTAGCCGCCGATGCTTGCGCCGGTGAAGACCTGCCCGTCTTCGGTCTCGACAGCCGCGCCCACGTCGGCCACCCAGAACCCGTCACCCAGCCGTTGGGGTTCAGGACCTCAGCGGCGCGGGCGATCAGCTCGGCGATCGACAGCGGCTGTCGGCCGTTCGCGTCATGTCCATCGCGTCGTGGCATCCCACGTGTCTCCCGGTGACTCGGCAGCCCTCGTTCACGTCATGGTTCAGCTATCGGCACACGGCGAGTCGAACAGCAACAGCTCGTCGTCGGTAGGCGGTTCGAAGTAGGACAGCCAACCCAGTAGCTCGGCGTCCGTCAGCGGGTAGTCCGCGGACCGGGCCTCGGCGGTTCGGCGACGAGCTCGCTCCACCAGCACCGGGACCGGGACGTCGAGGTACCGCAGTTCCACCCGGGCGCCGATGCTCGGGCCCAGAGTCTCTTCTCGTCCCGCTCGGCCCGCATCCAGTGTCCGGACTCGATCACGACAGAGGCGCCACTACGGACGATCTGCTGGGCGACCGTCCACTGAAGCGCGTCGACGTTGTCGCGCAATGGCGTCTTCAGGTCAAGACCAATTGCGGCGACCCACTGATCCGGCGAGAGCCTGACCGCGCCGCGCTCCTCGGCCACCAGCGTGGCGGTCGTGGTCTTGCCTGAGCAGGGCGGCCCGCACATGAGCACCAGGGCTCCTGGGGGGATGTTCATCTCTGCAGTCTCCTTCGACGCTGGGTGAACCTGTGGGCCCCCGTGCCGTGACGCGGTGCCCACCCGGCGTTATCCACCTGCGGCCCTCGTCGGGTGGAACGCTGGGGGGACCCGCGGATCGCCTAGGAAGTGGTGCCGCCCGGCCGAGACCCACCATTTCGTGCTTCGGACGGCCCTTCGACCATCTCACCCGGAGTAGCCGCCAAGGCAGGGAAGACTCTCCACGATGACACCTGCCCCGGGTGGGGACTTTCAGTGAGAGCGCGTTCCAGTTCAGCGAGCCCCGTGCTGGGGGGCAAGGGACCTACTCAACGCGACGGCCTCAGCGTCGTTCCGGTGGGCGGTACCCCGGCCGGCCGCTGGTGCCCAGGGCCCGCAGTGCCGCCTGCCCCACGGCTCGTCCGGCCCTGGAGATCGTGGACGGCGACTCCTGCGTCAGGGCCGGAGGCAGGATCACCACCGGGCACCCGGCCGCGGCGATGATCCGATGCGCCAGCAAGGATGAGGAGGAGGGGGTCCGCGCGGCATCGATGACCAGAAGGTCCGCTTCTTCAGCCACCGCCAGGAGGCTGCTCCGCTTCCCCCCGTGAAGGACCCGGCACTCGGCTCCGTGCTCGGACCCGAGGGCCTCGGCGACATCGGCCTCGAGCTCGGCCTGCTGGGCGGTCCTGGCCTGGGTCTGGTGGCTCTCGCTCGGCGGGGTCGTGGAGGCATCGGGGAAGGGAGGTCGCTTGAGCACACGCACCGCGATCAGGTGCCCGCGGTTGGCCTTGGCTTGAGCAGCCGCCCAGGTCAACGCTGCCGGTGACTTCGACGTGGCGCTGACCCCGACGACCACGGTGTAGGGCTGGCTGGTCGCTGTTGCGGACATGAGCGCCTCCTCAGACGGGCAGATGGGTGACCGGGTTGCCCTGCTCGTCATGCTCGGTCAAGGGTGGCGCGATTTCCTCGAGTGACTTGCCCTCGGCGTCGACTCCCCACACGATCGCCACGAGGGCGCCGATGAGCATGATGGCGGTCGCGATCAGGTAGCCCCAGAACATCGGTTGCCGGTCCTTGCCGTCGCCGATCAGCCACCCGTAGAACACCGGCCCCAGGGATCCGAAGACCTGGGCGACGGCGAAGAAGTAGGAGATGGCCTGACCGCGGACCTCCTGCGGAAAGATCTCCGACACGGTGAGGTAACCCGCGGAGGCGCCGGCGGAGGCGAAGAAGAACGCGACACACCAGAACGCCGTGTGCGTGACGGGGGTCAGGTGGTCTCCGAGGAACAGCACGGCCGAGATGCCCAGGATGATGCCGGAGATCGAGTAGCAGCCAGAGATCATGCGGCGCCGGCCGACGGTGTCGAAGAACCGACCCAGAACCAGGGGACCGAGCAGGTTGCCGACGGCGAATGGGAAGAAGTAGACGGCAGCCTCGGCGCTGCTGAGTCCGTAGAAGTTCTTCAGCACCAGCGCGTAGGTGAAGAAGATGGCGTTGTAGAGAAAGCTCTGCGTGATCATCAAGGTCGCGCCCAGCGCCGTACGGGTGGGATAGAGCTTGAAGAACACGTAGACCAGTTGCTTGGGCGTGAGGCCTTCACCAGCCTTGATCCAGCGGCCGTCGGACTCGTCATGGGGAGGTAGTTCTCTGCCTGAGTCGCGGATCTCCTGCTCGATGGCGTCGACGATGGTCTCGGCGTCCTGGGCGTGACCGTGAGTCAGCATCCACCGCGGGCTCTCAGGGATGTGGCGACGAAGGTAGATGATGCCCAGGCCGAGAATCGGGCCGAGGAAGAAGGCGATCCTCCAGCCCACGTCCTGCCCGAAGCGGTTGGTGTCGAGCAGGAACGTGCTGGCCAGGGCGCCGATGGCCGCACCGGCCCAGTAGGTGCCGTTGATGGCCAGGTCGACGCGGCCGCGGTGCTTGCCCGGAATGAGCTCGTCGATCGCCGAGTTCACGGCCGAGTACTCGCCGCCGATACCCATGCCGGAGATGAAACGGAACAGCAGGAACACCCACATCGTCGGTGCGAGTCCGGATGCGGCGGCTGCGAGCAGGTACACCACGAGCGTGAGGGTGAACATTTTCTTGCGGCCCAAGGAGTCGGTCAGCCGTCCGAAGAACAGTGCACCCGCGACCTCCCCGAGCAGGTAGACGGTCCCCGCGAGACCTACCTGGGAGCTGTCCATGTTCAGCGTCTTCTCGAAGCCGCCGGCGGCCACGATCTGGATTTCGAGACCATCGAGGATCCACGCGGTTCCCAGCCCGAAGATGACCATCCAGTGGAAACGGGTCCAGGGCATGTCATGCATGCGCGCCGGAATCATGCTCCGGGTGGGCTTCTCCTGCTCCGTCGGTGCAGAGGTCATGCGTCCTCCTCGTCGCGTGCGACGCACCCGGATTGCACAGTCACCGGACGCGCTAGCCTTTTTAACACTCGGCCACCGGGCGCGCAACAGCGGCTTCCCACACCCTGACTGCGTAGGTTGACCTGCTTCTGGACGGCCGCGCCGACGACTCCGCGCACCCAGGAGAGCAGGCTGCGCACCGCCTCGACGCATCTCCGAAAGAAGCCGTCAGCCGGCGACGGCTCGTCTCCCACCCTGCCGCCATCGCGCGACCACCAGCAGAAGACTGTGACGCCCTACGGGAGGGGCGCAGCCAGCCGCCCGCGCAGCGATCGGCCTAGGGAGGAGCCCACCAGGAGGCCGAGGGAGATCGCGATGACGACCCCGAGCACGCCCAGCGTGATGGTGGTGGTCGACTCGCGACCACTCGCGAGCTCGCTCACGCCCACGAGGCCGAGGCTCCCGGGCACGAGCAGCCAGAACGCCGGGAGGAACAGCACGAGACGGGCCAGCTGCGGCCGTCGTAGCTCCACCACGCTCGCCCCGAGGCTGGCCGCGATCGCTCCGAGGAAGCCTCCGAGGCCGATCGAGCCGAGCTGTTGCCCGGCGACCTGGGCGCCGAAGGCCATGGTCAGCACGAGCAACACCCAACCCTGCATCCGCAGCGGCACACCTTCCATGAGGCAGATGCTCAACCCGATGAGCAGCAGCCCGACAGGAGCGCCGGCCCAGCCGATCTGGTCGACCCGAAGGTTGGCCATCGTCGAGGGCGGGACCCGTAGCAGGGTGGTGGCCATGAGCAGTCCCAGCGCGAACAGGCCCAGCTGCACCAGGCCGTAGGTGAGCCTGGCCGACCCCGCCTGCATGTGTCCGGCCGCGAGCTCTGACATGCCGTTGACGACCAGCGCTCCGGGAAGCAGGACCGCCAGCGGCGGCAGGACGGTGCGCAACGGACCTTCGAGCAGTCCTGCGTTGGCGGCGCCGAAGACGGCCAAGGACACAGCGAACGCGGCGAGGGTCGGCAGCAGCGCCTTCACCACCTGGTACCGCTCCGCCAGCTGAACGAGCACGAAGACGATGACCGCCCCCACCGCGGCCGCAGCGACGTTGGCCCAGCCGGGTTGCAGGATCAGCGCGATACCGACGGCGAGCACGGGCCAGGCCAGGGCGACCAACCACAGCGGATGCCGGACCGGACGCCGCGCAACCGCCGTAAGCTGGTCGCGGGCGGCGGCGGATGAGAGCTCGCCCCGGACCAGCTGGTAGCGGATTCGACGGACGCTCGCGGACTGGTGCAGGCGCAGACCGGGAGGAGCCGACCGCTGCGTCGCGGGACCTCCCTCGGTCAGCGTGACGACCAGACCTGTGGGACCGACTGCTGTCTGGAAGTCGGGGTAGCCCAGTCGAATGGCCACCTCGGCGAGCTCCTCCTCGATCTCCTGCACCGGCTGACCGGTCGCGATCATGGCGGTACCAAGGTGAGCCAGCAGGGCGCGGGTCTCGGTTTCGTGGTCCTCGGCGGCCTTGCCGGGGGGGTGCATCACGGCTCAGCGTCCGCTGCCAGATGTCCCTTCATACCCGTCATCATGCCAAGGCAGACGACCAGCATGTTTGGTAGCGGCCCGGCGAGGGGCCCGCTGTCGTCGTGGTGCCGGGTGCGCTGCTCCGCCCCGCCCTTGGGTAGCCAAAGAATCACCTCTACCACCCCGGGTGGGGGTGATTCTTTGGCTACTGGGGGGCCACCGGGGGGTTGGCCGCTGACGGAACCGTTCCTGCCGCCCAGAGATGCGACGGGAGTTACGTGACCTTCGTCCTCGGATCGCGCTCCGGCGAGGCGCAGAGTGGTACTGATGGGGCAGTGGGGAGACGGCGTGTCTCGGGATAGCCACGGGAGCGCCTCGAATCAGCAAACTAGGGAGCTTCTGTGCAGCCGTTCGTCATCAACAGCCACGACCGGATGGTCTTCCCCTCCAACTTCGTGCCCGAGCTCGACCTGTCGGTGATCAACACGCTCGAGCACCTCGACAGCGTGATCCGGCGCGACTTCGAGACGAAGGCGCCGACGGGCACCGCCATCCTCGAGAGGGTCGAGGGCGGCCTGTATGCGAGCCGGTACGAGCTCATGCGCGACGTCGCCCTCAACCTGTTCTGGGCCGGGCGCTATGCGTTGACCATGTACGAGAAGAGACCCACGCGCTGGGGCGACGTGCCGCGCCACCGCAACGACGTGTTCCTGCCGGTCGTCGTGCCGTGGGAGGACGGCGAGCGCAAGGTCGCCGCCGTCGGGCAGGCGTACGGCTCCCTCCCGGCCACGTGGGACGCCGCAGCGGAGGACCAGATCTTCGCGCTCCTCTTCGACGTCTTCGGTCACCGACGGCATCACGCCACCGAGCTCACCGCGATCAAGCCCACGGTCGCCGAGATGACGGCGGAGCCGACGAACCTCACCTTCCGGCTCACCGGCTACGACCCCGACTTCCGCACCTTCGACCTCGACGAGATCGTCGACTGCGCCGAGGGCACCCCCGAGCTCGAGGCGCTGCACCGCTGGGCCATGGTGCTGCACAACCAGTATCCCTGGGACCGTGCCCAGGCGGAGCTGGTCGAGGTCGGCCGGCTGCACGACGACGACTACGTCGTCGCCTTCCACCCGCGCAACCAGGAGGTGCGCGACTTCCTCCGCCGTGTCAGGTCCGCGCCGCCCAGCACACACTCCTCTCCCACGGTGGAGCCCACGCCACCCGTCCGCCCCTTCGACGCGGTCAACGTGCGCACCCACTTCACGGTGCGGCCGAAGATCGAGTCGCTCGCCGTCGTGCACGGGGACCGCGTATGCAGCAACGACGACCTGATTCGCAACGCGGCCTACAACTGGTCGCCGATGTCGGCAGCCGAGATCCTCGAGAAGACCGGTATCGAGGCGCGCCGTTACAGCTCGGTCACCCTCGAGGAGATGGCCCTCAAGGCGGCTCGCGGTGCGCTCGCCCACGCCGGGCGGGGGCCGGCGGACATCGGCGCGGTGCTGGTCTGCACCTGCACGAGCGAGCGGATGATCCCCTCGGTGGCCACGTGGATCTCCGGCCAGCTCGGCATCCAGCAGACCCATGGCTCGTTCGACATCGTCGCGGCCTGCGCCGGGATGCCTTACGGCCTGCTGGACGCCACCCGCATCCTGCAGGAGGTCAAGCGCCCCGTGCTGCTCATCTGCGTGGAGAAGTTCTCGGACAAGATCGGCAACGTCCGCCCGTCCCGGATGATCTTCGGTGACGGCGCCGCCGCCATGGTCATCGGCGTCGCCGACGAGGGTGACGTCGGCGACATCGAGTACCTCCAGGCGTATGCGAGCGGCCCGGTCAGCCAGGTGAACTCCATCCTGTGGCCGAACCCGGACTTCGACAACAACATCACCGTCTACGGACCCGAGGTCAAGAAGCTGGCCGGTCGCTACCTCGTGCAGATGATCGACGAACTCAAGGCCCTGCCCGACCCGGACGGCGTCGCCGGCTCGATGCTGCAGAGCATCGACCTCATCGTCCCGCACCAGGCCAACAAGACCATGGTGGTCCAGCTCGCCACGGGGGCCGGCCTGGCCGAGGACAGCCTCTACTTCAACATCGACCGGGTCGGCAACGCGTCGTCGGCGAGCATCCCGCTGGCCATCCACGACGCGGTCCGCGACGGCGTCCTCACGAAGCCGATGCGGATCTTCGCCCCGGGCTTCGGTGCCGGCGCCGTCGCGGGGTATGCCGTGATGCGGGTCGACCCGGCCGTGGTGGCCGTGGAGGACCTCAGCTCCGCGGCACGGGTGACGGACGGCGCGAGCGCCCGGCCACCGGTCTCGTCCTCCACCGACAACGTGAGTCTCGCCTTCGGGTAGGCCCCTACATGTCCAGCCCGCCGTTGACGCCCCACACCTGCCCCGTGATGTAGGCGGAGGCGTCGGCGGCGAGGAAGTGGACCACGCGGGCGATCTCCTCCGGCTGGCACAGCCGCCCCACGGGGATCTGCGTGCGGATCTTGTCGAGGACCTTCTCCGGCACGTTCTCGAGCATCTCGGTGGCCACGAACCCCGGGGTCACGGTGTTGACGGTGATCCCGATCGCGCCGTCGCCCAGCTTGCCCGCACGGTTCAGCATGAAGGCCGCTTCCTTGGCGAGCGTCTTGGTCAGCCCCAGCAGACCGGCCTTCGAGGCGGCGTAGTTCGCCTGGCCGATGTTGCCGGTCTCGCCGATCACCGACGACACGAAGATGATCCGGCCGGTGCCGCGCTCGACCATGTGCGCCAGCGCGGGCTGAGCCATGTAGAACGAGCCGGACAGGTTGACGGCGATGACGGTGTTCCAGTCCTGCACCGACATCTTCATCGCCAGCTTGTCGATCGTGATCCCCGCGTTGTTGACCAGGATGTCGAGTCGTCCGTACCGGTCGAGGACCTCCTGCACCACGCGCTGGCAGTCCTCCGGTTCGGAGATGTTGCCCTGGTGGACCGAGGCGCTTCCCCTGTCGCCGAAATGGGCCGTGAAGTCGGTCAGGAACTCCTCTGCCCGCGTGGTGTTACCGCTGTACCCGGCGGCCACTGAGGCGCCCTGGCTGGCCAGGCTGCGGCAGATGGCCGCGCCGATGCCTCGGGTGCCGCCGGTGACGAGCGCCACGCGACCCGCGAGCTTCTCGCCGACGAAGGGCTCCTGGGTGGCGGGGTGCGTTGTCGGCTCTGGCGTTCCGGTGTCGAGGACGGTCATCGTGGTGACTCCCTTTCGTGGCAAGCGCTGTTGCACGGGGCAGGCGAAGCGTGAGCTCGACCCTGCACGCCACAGTGTCACGTTTCCCCTGAAGGGGAGGCTGGAGAGGCCAGCCAGTTGAGGGTGATGGACGTCAGGTGCAAGCAGGGGTGCCGGTGGGGGTCGCCTCGGCGGCATCCGCTCGAACCGTTGGCTGCTAACCGGCCTTGCTGGCGGCGGGGTGCCACGGACCTCGGGCCGGTGGCACGGTCCTCGTCCTCGGAGGGTCCGTCCTGACCGCGTAGTGGTTAACGACGTCGTCCGGCCCCGTCGGGGGCCCGGCGACGGCCCCGCTCGTCGTTCACGCAGCACTGGTGTGTCCGGGACCGCTCGCGCTCGCCGGCATCGCCGTCGCCGCCGAGGTGCGCGTCATCTCGCACGGGTTCCTCTCGGCGTCCCTGGCCACCCGCGGGCTACGCGCCTCGCTGGGCGGCCACCCGGCGCCGGATCGCCGGTACGCTCCCGTCATTGAGATGACCACCCGTCTGGCGGTGCAGGCGGACCCGGCCGCGACCATCGAGGAGACGGGGGGTGAGGAGGTGCCGTACCTGGTGGACCACCTCAGCCCAGCTCCGGCTGCCGACGTGCGTCACCGCGTGACGGCCCTCGGTGGCATGGTGTCGAGCCAGGATGGCCGCTGGGTCGTCCGCGTGCCCATCGGGGAGGGGCCGGTCCACCTATGACGACCACGACCCTGCTGGCCTGGCCCGGGGCTCTGGGGCCCGCACCCGCGGTGCGCGCGCGGGCCGAGGAGCGCGGAGGTCGGTTCCCCCACCGCGCCGGGCTCGCCCTCTTCACCGGAACGGCGGATGCCGTGGCGACGGCCATCGACTGGCAACAGGCCGAGCAGGACCAGCCCGCCACCTCGCTCGCGCTTCACGTCGCCGAGGTGACCTACCGGGCCGATGCTCCCGAACCTGAGTGCGTCGGGTTGGTGCGCGAGCTCGCGGGTCGCGGGCACCCGGGGGACATCCTGGCCACCGAGGTCGTCCGGATGCTCCTGCCCACGCCGGCCCCCGCCCACTGGTCCGACGAGCTGGCCACCTCGATCGGGGAGCCCGCCCAGCTGGCCCATGCCATCGTGTGGCCGCGGAACGCCGACGCCGCGCCTATCACGGTCGTCGTCGCGGAGGATGTCGCACTCATCCGGGCCGGGTTGGTCAGCCTGCTGCGGGACGACGGTTTTGCCGTCGTCGGTGAGGCCGGTGACTACGACACGGTGCTGAGCACCGTACGAGCCACCCGACCGCGCCTGCTCATCACCGACGTCCGGATGCCCCCCGAGCAGCGCGACGAGGGACTGCGCGCGGCGTCGTTGCTGCGGACCGAGCAACCGGGGCTGGCGGTTCTGGTGCTCAGTCAGTCGGTGCGGGCGAGCGCTGCCGCCAACCTGCTGACCGAACAGACCTCCGGTCTGGGGTACCTGCTCAAGGAGCGGGTCACCGCACTGGACGAGTTCCTCGACGCCGCCCGCGCGGTGGCTGCCGGTCGGACGGTCATCGACCCGCTCATCACCGACGAGCTCCTGGCCCGCCACCGCAACCGCGACCCGCTCGTCGCGCTCGCCGACCGGGAACGATCCGTCCTGGAGCTCATGGCCCAGGGGTTGTCCAACAGTGCGATCGCCGACCGGCTCGCCCTGTCGCCGCGGACGGTGGAGTCCCACGTCCGCTCCATCATGACCAAGCTCGACCTGTGGGAGGACCCGGCCGGCAACCGCCGCGTCCAAGCGGTCATCCGGTGGCTCGACCAGTCGTGAGCCGCGAGGTCAGTTGCTCGCGTCTCCGTAGTTGAAGGTCGTCGTGCATCCTCCGTCGACCGGCACGATCGCGCCGGTCATGAAGGACGACGCGTCGGAGGCGAGGAACAGCGCCACCTCGGCGACTTCGGCGGGCTGGGCCTGGCGACCCAGTGGCTGCATACCGGCGGCCTTCTCACGGACCGCGGTCGCGGCCTCGATCTCCTCGGGGGTCAGCCGACCGCGTCGGCGTCCGAGTCCCGTGTCGATGTATCCGGGACAGATCGCGTTGACCCGGATGCCGTCCGGGCCGTAGTCGACGGCGAGCTGGCGGGTGAGGTTGATGATCCCACCCTTGGTGGCGCAGTAGGCGGGAGCCTTCGGGGCCCCGATGAGGCCGTAGGTCGAGGCGATGTTGACGATCCGGCCACCACCGACGGTGAGGAAGTGCCCGATGGCGTACTTGGTGCACAGGAAGGTGCCGCGCAGGTTGACGTCGACGACCCGGTCGAACTCCTGCGGCTCCAGCTCGTGCAGTCGCGCCTGGCCCCCGCCGATCCCTGCGTTGTTGACGAGGATGTCGAGCCCGCCGAAGGTCTCCAGGGTCGCCCCGATGAGGTGCGAGCTGTCCTCGACCGAGGCGACGTCGGCCGCGACGAAGGCTGCGGCCCCGCCGGACTCGCGGATGGAGGCAGCCGTGGCCTCACCGTCGTCCTCGAGGACGTCGGACACCATCACGTTGGCGCCGGCGGCCGCGAGGGCCACGGCGATGGCCCGTCCGATCCCGTTGCCCGACCCGGTGACCACTGCGGTGCGGCCGTCGATGCGTGTCATGTGTCGCTTCTCCTTTGTCGTGGGGTGGATCTCGTCGTGGGTGCGGCGGGTCGGTCGACGCCGCCGCGGCCAGCCGTCCTGGTGTGGCTCACCGCGTGGGTCTCCCACTGCTTCATCCGCTTGAGGCTCTTGTCGCCCCCCAGTGTCATCACCATCTCGACCATGACCTCGACCAGGGCCATCACGGCGACGAACGTGTCGAACGGGATGGCCTCGGCCTCGACCGGGAGGACCACGTCGGCGCGGGACGCGACCGGGGACATGCCCCGATCCGTGATGAGCACGACGTCGTGACCGGCGGCCTTGGCCTGCTCGGCCACCTCGAGGGCAGCCGGCTCATACCGGCGCAGGTCGAAGATGACCAGCACCGACCGCTTCTTGGCGTCGAGGGTGAGCCCGGCATCCCGACGCAGGGGCTCCTCGACGAAGACGACCTCCGGGCGCACCTGGGACAGCTGGAGGGCCATGATCCGGGCGATGGACACGGAGAAGAACCCGCCGGTCACGAGAACCCTCGCCGGGCAGTGGGCGATCAGCGCCGTCGCGGAGTCGATCTCCGAGCGGGGGACCAGTCGCAGTGTCGCCTCGATGGCGTCCATCCGCCGGTGCATGGCCTTCGCGAACGGCTCGTGCTGGCGGTGACCCGAGCCGTGCGCCAAGGCCCGCAGGACGGGGCTGCTGCCGCCCTGTGAGATCTCGCTGCGCAGGTGGTGCTGCATGTCGGTGAAACCCCCGAAGCCGAGGCTGGCCGCGAAGCGGACCACCGTCGGTGCACTCACGCCGACGAGCCTGGCCAGGGAGTGGCTCGTCCCGAGCCCCGCCGCCGGGTAGTCGGCGAGCAGCTCGCGCGCGACCCGACGCTCAGCGTCCGTGAGTGCGTCCATGTGGTCGTGGATCAGGGCGGAGACCGTGGTCGGTTGCACTGTCACTCCTCGCGTCGCGCCGGCAGCGCACCCGCGCCCTCGATGAACAGCATGTTACAAGAATGGCAGATTCACGGCCAACAAGAAACATTTGTAATAACGATCCAGTAACGTCCGGCTCCGGCCTCTATCGCTCCCGGGTCGCCGTTCCTAGGCTCTGCTCACTGGGGATCCGCCACGAGGGACCCCGCTCGACGTGCACCAAGGAGTGAGTTTTCGGTGAAGAGCAAGCTGGTGAGTCTGACGATGGTCGGGACCGTGGCGCTGAGCGTCCTGACGGTGAGCGCGTGCTCCGGAGGCGGCAGCGGGGGAGCCACGCAGCCGGGCTCGACCGCGGCCGGTGCGCCGGTCAAGGGCGGGGACCTGACGATCGCGCGGGCGCAGGACGCGAAGTCGATGAACAACATCCTGACGTTCGACAACAGCTCCATCTTCATCTTCGAGCAGATGCTGGAGCCGCTCTTCACCGTCACCCCGGACGGCACGGACACGGAGCCGCTCCTCGCGGAGGGCTACAAGGTCTCTGCCGACCTGAAGTCGTACACCATCACGTTGAAGAAGGGGGTCATGTTCACCTCGGGTGCGGAGATGACCTCGGCCGACGTGAAGTTCTCCATCGACGAGGACACCAAGCACGCCGACACCGGCTGGGGCTTCATCAACAGCGCGATCAAGACGGTCACCGCGAAGGACAAGTACACCGTCGTTGTCGAGCTCAAGCACCCGTGGGCGCCGATCATCGCCGACCTCGCCCTCTTCTCCAACGCGATCGTGCCGAACAACTACGGCGGCAAGACCATGGAGGAGTTCTACCAGGCGCCGGTCGGCACCGGTGCCTACAAGTGGGGGGAGTGGAAGAAGGGCCAGTACCTCAAGCTTGTCGCGAACCCCTCCTACTGGCAGAAGGGCAAGCCCTACCTGGACTCGGTGACCTGGAAGGTGGTGCCCGACTCCAACACCCGCAAGCTCCAGGTGCAGGGCGGTCAGGTCGACATCAACGAGTACCCCGACTGGTCGAGCTTCAAGTCGCTGGCCACGGCGACCAACGTCACCGCCAAGACCTTCCCGTCGACCGAGCTGGACTACCTGGCCTTCAACGAGGACAAGAAGCCCTTCCAGGACGTCCACGTGCGTCGGGCGATCTCCGCGATGATCGACCGCCAGGCCATCGTCAACGCCGTCCTCTTCGGCAACGGCACCCCGGCCAACTCGCTCCTCATGCCCGGTGTCCCGTTCTACGACAAGAACGCTCCCGGGATCACGAAGGACGACGCCCTCGCCAAGTCCGAGATGGCAGCATCGAGTGTTCCCACCGGGTTCAACACCACGCTGCTCATCCCGTCGGGCGATGCCTCCAAGCTGTCAACGGCGCAGATCATCCAGGGTGACCTCAAGCCCTACGGCATCAACGTCACCATCAGCCCGTTGGACCCCACGGCCAACCACAACGCCCAGCAGAACATGCAGTACGAGATGGGCCTGTCGGGCTGGACGATGGACATCCCCGACCCCGATGAGTGGACGCAGTTCGCCGTCGATCCCCAGGGCGGTGCGAAGTCGGCCTACACGAACTACAACAGCAAGAAGGCGATCGACCTCAACCGCGCCGCCGAGGTGGAGGGTGACAAGACCAAGCGTGCCGACCTCTACAGTCAGCTGCAGAAGGTCACCGCCGAGGAGGCGCCTTTCGCCTACCTCTACTACGCCCCCTACGCCTACGCCTTCTCGAACAAGGTGCAGGGCTTCAACGTCACCCCGCTGGGCAACTACCCCATCATGAACGTCTGGAAGAGCAACTGAGCGTCCTGGTCGGGAAGCGCGGTCGGACAGGGGTGCAGACGTCGTGCTGAGCAGGCTGAAGTTCGTGCCGATGAGGCTCTTGCAGGCAGTGCCCGTGGCCTTCGGCGTGACCCTGGTGGTCTTCTTCCTGGTGCACCTGATCCCGGGAGACCCCGCAGAGGCGCTCCTGGGCGCGCAGGCGACACCGGAGCGGGTGCTGGCGCTGCGGCAGCAGATGGGTCTCAACGACCCTCTGCTGCAGCAGTACTGGCAGTTCCTCGTCCGGCTGCTGCACGGCGATCTCGGGCAGAGCTACATCTACCAGACGCCCGTGCTGGGCCTGGTCATGGAGCGTGTCCCGGCGACCCTGATGCTGGTGCTCTACTCGGTCGTGCTGATGCTGCTCATCAGCATCCCGCTGGCGATCGTGGCGGCCTCCCGGCCGGGGGGCGTGCGCGACCACGTGGTGCGCGTCATCCCGCTGGTGGGTCTGGGCATGCCCCAGTTCTGGGTCGGGATCATGCTGCTGCTCATCTTCGCCGTCACCTTCGGCTGGTTCCCGGTCGGCGGCTACGGCGAGACGTTCGGCCAGCACCTCTGGTACCTCTTCCTCCCGGCCCTGACGATGGCGATCTCCCTGTCACCCATCATCATCCGCAGTCTGCGGGCCTCGATGCTCTCGGTGCTCGAGAGCGACTACGTGGCCACAGCCAAGTCCAAGGGCGCCGCAGGTCGAGGGCTCTACCTCGGCCACGTGCTGCGGAACGCGGTCATCCCGGCCGTGAGCATCGTCGGGGTGAACCTCGGCTATCTCGTGGGTGGTTCCCTCGTCATCGAGCAGGTCTTCGCCATCCCCGGACTGGGGTCGATGATGATCGAGTCGATCTTCGCGCGGGACTTCCCCTCGGTCCAGGCCGTCACCCTCTTCGTCGCCGTCTTCGTCGTCACGGTCGGCGTCCTGACCGACGTCGTCTACACCATGCTCGACCCACGGGTCGACCTGACACATCGGAGCGACGCATGACCGACGTTGCCCTGAGGCGTCCGTGGCGGCGGGCCAGTCGGCCCACCGCGCGCCGCCTGCGCCCCTGGTACCACAACCGCTCCCTGGTCGCGGGGCTGGTGATCGTGGGGACCATGCTGCTCGTGGCAGTCCTCGCGCCGGTCCTCACGTCGTACGACCCCATCGCGCAGGACCTGCTGCACACCCTCCAGCCCCCCAGCAGTGAGCACTGGCTCGGCACGGACAAGCTCGGCCGGGACGTGCTCGCCCGGCTCCTCTACGGGGCCAGGGTCGACCTGCGGATCGGCTTCATCGCCGTGCTCATCCCCTTCGTGGTCGGCTCGATCCTCGGGGCCATCGCCGGGTACTTCGGCGGATGGGTCGACAACGTCATCATGCGCGTCGTCGACGTGTTCTACGCCTTCCCCCTCTACATCCTCGTCATCGCGCTCGTCTTCGTTCTCGGTTCGGGGGAGCAGAGCATCTATCTCGCGATCGCGCTCGTCTCGTGGGTCTCCTACTGCAAGATCGTGCGCGGCGAGGTGATCGTGGCCCGTCGTCAGGAGTACGTGCAGGCGGCCCGGCTCGGAGGCCTGAGCCACGCGCGCGTGCTGGGCCGGCACATCGGGCCGAACGTCATCAGCCAGGCCATCACCTACGCCATGTCGGACATCGTCATGGACATCATGGTGATCGTCACCCTGGGCTACCTGGGCCTCGGCATCACGCCGCCGACCGCGGAGTGGGGGGGCATGATCGCCGACGCGAAGGAGTTCATCACCACCCTCTGGTGGATGGCCGTGCTCCCCGGTCTGGCGGTCGTGATCACCGGCCTCGGTCTCTCGCTCATCGGCGACGGACTCTCCGACCTCTTCTCCCCGGAACGGAGGAAGTGATGAGTGCACTCGCCACCCACCCGGGGACGGAGTCGCTGCTGCGCGTTCAGGCCCTGCGGGTCGGTGTTCCGCGCGACGACGGAAGCGCCACCACCCTCGTGCAGGACGTCTCCTTCGACGTCGCGCCCGGCGAGCGCTACGGTCTGGTCGGCGAGTCCGGGTCGGGCAAGTCGATGACCCTCCGGGCGATCGCGGGGCTGCTGCCGCGCGGGGTCGAGGTGCTGGGTGGCCAGATCGAGTTCGACGGCGACGACCTGCTGACGATGCCTCCCGGCCAGCGGCGCCTCCTGATGGGTCCGAAGATCTCGATGATCTTCCAGGAGCCGATGACCGCGCTGAACCCAACGATGCGGGTCGGGCGACAGGTCTCGGAGGGACCCCGTCGGCACCTGGGCCTGTCGAGGGCGGCGGCCGACAGGCTCGCCGTGGACATGCTCGCGCTGACCGGCATACCGGATCCCCGGCGTCGGGCCCAGGCGTATCCGCACGAGCTCTCCGGCGGGCTGCGGCAGCGCATCATGATCGCGATGGCGTTGTCCTGCAAGCCGGCTGTCGTCCTGTGCGACGAGCCGACCACCGCCCTCGACGTCACGGTGCAGGACCAGGTGCTCCGTCTCCTCGCCTCGTTGTGCGACGAGATGGGCAGCTCACTGGTCTTCGTCACGCACGACCTCGCCGTCGTGAGCCAGACGTGCAGCCGGATGAGCGTTATGTATGCCGGCCGGCTGATGGAGCAGGGCAGCGTACGCGGCATCTACGAGGCGCCCCGGCACCCCTACACCGAGGCCCTTTTCGCTTCGGCCCCCGACTTCGACGAGCCCGAACGGAAGCTGGTCGCCATCCCGGGTCTGCCGCCCTCCCTGACCGACCCACCACCGGGGTGCCCCTTCGCGCCGCGGTGCGCGCACGCCGTGCCGCAGTGCGATGCCGGACCCAAGGCGCTGGTCTCCGTCGGGTTCGGTCGGCTGTCTGCCTGCGACCGTGCCGACGCGATCTACGGAGCCACGTCATGAGCGCCACGGACGTCACGACCGAGGTGCTGGGCGTCGTAGGCGTGTCGAAGCACTACGGGAGCCGCCGCAACGTGCTCAGGGCACTGGACGGCGTCGACCTCACGCTGCACCGCGGTGAGATCCTCGGGCTGGTCGGGGAGTCGGGGTCGGGAAAGTCCACGCTGGCCAAGATCCTGGCGGGCGGCGCGAGCCAGACGTCCGGACGGGTTCTCGTCGACGGCCACGAGATGCAGTCGCGTCGCGGTGCCGACCTGCGGCGCCGGATCCAGATGGTCTTCCAGGACCCGTACTCCTCGTTGAACCCAAGGATGACGGTGCGCGCCGTCCTGACCGAGGTGCTCATGGTGCACAAGGTGGTCCCCCGCAGCGAGGTGCCCGTCGAGCTGGCCCGACTGATGGGCCTGGTCGGTCTCGACGAGAACGCACTGGACGCCTATCCGAGCCAGTTCTCCGGCGGGCAGCGGCAACGCATCGCGATCGCCCGGGCGCTGGCGGTGCGACCCGAGATCCTCATCGCCGACGAGCCCGTGTCGGCGCTGGACGTGTCCGTGCAGGCGACCATCCTCGAGCTGTTCCAGTCGCTGCGCAACGAGCTGGGCCTGTCGGTCCTCTTCATCGCGCACAACCTCGCGGTGGTGCAGCACCTCGTGGACCGGATCGCCGTGATGTACCTCGGACGCATCGTCGAGGTCTCGCCCACGGCCGAGCTGTTCACGTCGCCGCAGCACCCTTACACGCAGGCCCTGATCGCCTCGGTCCCACGGATGCGCCCGCGTGACCTCGACCAGCCGCCGGCCATCGAGGGGGAGCCACCCAGCCCGATCGACATCCCCCCCGGCTGTCGCTTCAACCCGCGGTGTGCCCACGCTCAGCCGACCTGCCTGTCGGAGGACCCTGCGCTGGTCGAGGTCAGCATCGGACACGCGGCGGCCTGCCTCTTCGCGGGGCATCTCCAGCCCCGCTCGATCGACCATCAGAAGGAGTACGAGTGAAGGTCTACCTGTCGTTTGATTTCGAGGGTGTCGCCGGCATCGTCGACTGGCAACAGTGCGTGGAGGGTGGAGCCGCATACGAGCTCGGCTGCCGGCTGATGCTCGGCGAGGTGAACGCGGCCATCGAGGGTGCGGTCGCCGGCGGGGCCGACGAGATCGTGCTCAACGACTCGCACTCCACGATGCGCAACCTCGACCCGGACGCGCTGGCCCACGGGGTCTCCTACGTCTCGGGCCGACACAAGCAGCTGTACATGATGCAGGAGCTGGACGACAGCTATGACGTCATCTTCTTCATCGGCTACCACGGGTCGATCTCGGGCCCGACCTCGACGCTCTCGCACACGTACAACCCCGAGGTGTTCAGCGCCGCCCGGGTGAACGGGGTCGAGGTCGGGGAGAGCGGGATCAACGCGCTCGTCGCCGACCACTTCGGGGTGCCGATCGGGCTCGTCACGGGTGACGCCGCCACCCAGGACCAGACCGCGCCGTTCGCCAGGAACGCGGTGCAGGTCATCACCAAGCGATCGGACTCCCGCTTCAGTGCCAAGAACCTGCACCCTGCCGAGTCCCGCAGGCTGATCCAGGAGGGGGCGCAGGAGAGCGTTCGCCGGGCCGCCGCGGGCGAGCTCGCGGTGCCCGGGCTCGAGCGTCCCTTCCAGCTGGACCTCGACGTGCAGACCGCCGACATGGCCGAGGTCGGCAGCTGGGTCAAGGGCGCCGAGCGCCTCGGCACACGGACCATCCGCATCGAGTCGGACGACGCGCTTGCCGTGTTCCAGTCCTTCGTCGCCGTCAACTACATCACCCGCCAAGCCGGCGGTCGCTGAAAGGAGCGTGGCCGTGAACGTGCTCTACACGAGGCCCGCGCCGGACGACGCACCGTCCGGCCCGCTGCTCCTGATCCACGGAGGAGCCGGACCGCGCGACAGCGAGCTGGCGCTGCAGGAGTCGGAGGACTACCAGCAGGGGCTGAACCGCGCCCTGGAGGCCGGGGCCGAGGCGCTCCGCGCGGGTCTCTCGGCCCTCGACGCGGTCTGCGCGGCCGTCATGCAGCTCGAGGACAACGCGCTGTTCAATGCCGGTAGGGGCGCCTCGCTCACCGATCGGGGCACGGCCGAGATGGATGCCGCGGTGATGACGGGAGACGGTCACGCCGGCTCCGTCGCGGTGAGCAGGCACGCGCGCAACCCCGTCCTCGCGGCTCGCGCAGTCCTCGAGCGCACGGACCACGTCCTGCTCGTCGACCCCGCCGAGGAGCTGACAGCGGACTGGGGTCTGGTCAATGCTCCGGTGGAGTACTTCGTCACCGGGGCGCGCCTGGCCCAGCTGGACAAGGTGCTCGCGGCCCGCGAGGCGGCGCCGCGGTGCGGCACCGTCGGGGCGGTCGCGCTGGATGTCGAGGGACGGATCGCCTGCGCCACGTCGACGGGCGGCATGGTGGGCCAGGCGATCGGCCGGGTCGGGGACACCGGGCTCATCGGGGCCGGTTCGTTCGCCAGCGCCGACGCCGCCGCCCTGTCGTGCACCGGTGAGGGGGAGGCCTACATCGAAGGTGTGGTGGCGCACGACGTCGTGGCGAGGATGCGCTACGGCGGCGTCGATCTCGAGGAGGCGCTCCGGTGCACCTACGAAGGCGAGCTCGATGCCCGGCAGGCCACTGGAGGAACCATCGCCCTGACCCCGGCGGGGCACGCGCTCATCGTGCACAACAGCCAGGCCATGTTCGCCGGCTACTGGGACGGCCGCACGAGCCGCGTCTTCGTCTAGCCGACGGTGAGGGGACATGCCAACAGCTCGAGGAGGACCCATGGGTGTGCTGTCCGGAAGGAAGGCCGTCGTCACCGGGACGGCGCAAGGGATCGGGCGCTCCATCGCGGAGCAGGTCGAGGCTCAGGGCGCCGTCGTGCACCGGGTGGACCGCGACGACGTCGACCTCGCCGACTCCGTCGCCGCCACGACCTACCTGCGGGACCTCGGCCCGGTGGACATCCTCGTGCACGCGGCGGGGGGGCTGTGTGGGCAGACCCACGTGCCCGTCGAAGACGTCAGCGATGCCGACTGGGATGCGGTGGTGGACGCCAACCTGAGGAGTGCGTTCAACTGCGTGCGCGCCGTCGTCCCCACGATGAAGGAGCAGGGGTACGGCCGCATCGTGACGATCTCCTCCGGGGCCGGGCGCAGCGTCAGCCTCACCGGCGTCCAGGCCTACACCTCGTCGAAGGCGGGTCTGATCGGGTTCACGCGCCAGATGGCCTGGGAGCTGGGACCCCACGGCATCACGGTGAACTGCATCGCGCCCGGCTTCGTCCTGTCCAACCCCACCACGCGGGCCCAGTGGGAGGGCTACGGAGCCGATGGTCAGGCGAGCCTCGTCGAGCGGATCGCCACCCGCAGGATCGGCGAGCCGCAGGACATCGCCCGTGGGGCCCTCTTCTTCGTGGCACCGGATGCCGGATGGGTCAGCGGTCAGACGCTCTCCATCGACGGCGGGCACTCGCTCTTCTCGTAGCGCCGGACCATTTAACGGGGCCGGAACCGAGGCCCCCTCATCCAAGGAGTGACCCATGGAGCTGACCATCAACGGCTGCCGGCTGAACGTCGAGGACCTCGGCCCACGGGACGCCCCCCTCATCATCGCCCACCACGGGGGAGGCGGCATCGGGTCGTTGCAGGAGCCCAAGGCCACCTTCGGACCGCTCGCCGACGAGTACCGGGTCATCGTCTTCGATGCCCGCGGGTGCGGCGCGAGCGAGGCCATCGCGCCCTACTCGCACGCCCAGTGGGCGGCCGACGTCGACGCCCTCCGGGTGTGGGCCGGCGTAGACAGGGTCACGGTCGCTGGGGGCTCCTACGGCGGCTTCATCTCGTTGGAGTACGCGCTCGCCTACCCCGACCACGTCGAGGCGGTGATGCTGCGCGACACCGCAGCCGATGGCTCGAACCTCGAGATCGCCTTCGAGAACGCGCGCAACCAGGACCGGATCGAGATCCGGTGGGACAACTTCAACCGCTACTGGACCGGGCGGATCCGTGACGACGCGGACCTGAAGCAGTGCTGGAGCGAGATGATCGGGCTCTACAACCACGACTACGACCCGGAGCGGGACGCCGAGGCGGTCGAGGCGGGCAGCTACCGCCATGAGGCACACAACTGGTGCTTCCAGCACAACTGGGCCGCCTACGACCTCAAGGACCGGCTCGGCAGCCTCACGGCACCGACGCTCGTCACCGTGGGCCGCCACGACTGGGTGACCCCGGTCAGCTCGTCGCAGACCATCGCCACGCTCGTGCCGAAGGCCGAGCTCGTGATCTTCGAGAGCTCCGGCCACTCGCCCCAGAGCGAGGAGCGCGACGCCTTCCAGCGGGTGCTGCGCGACTTCATGCACCGCGCCGTGCCGCTTCCCGTCCACCACGAAGGGACGAAGTCGGCGGGCAGCCACTGACCGGTGCCGGCTACCGGTCTGGTGCCGGAAAGGCTCCCAGCTGCACCAGCAGGCGCAGGTCGTCACGACAGGCCCGGTGCTCGGCGATCACCCCTTCGCCGAGGCGGAACAGGCGCATGAACGTCCGGACGACCGGCCTGCCGGTCACGGGTCGTTCCCCTCAGGCGGTCAGCGAGGTGCTCAGGTCAGTCCCGAGGTCGTGGGGCGCGACCTGGGTGCAGGACGGCGTCGATCAGGTGCGGTCCCGGCTCGGCGAGCGCCCAGCGGAGGTGGTCGACGAGCTCCTCGGCGGAGCGGGCCCGGCGGGCAGGCACCCCCATGCCGGTGGCGAGGGCGACGAAGTCGAGGGCAGGCCCGGTCAGGTCGAGCAGCCTGCGGGCCCGCTCGCCGTCGCGCGCGGCACCGACCCGCGCCAGCTCACCGTCAAGGATGGCGTACGCCCTGTTGTCGCAGATGACGGTGGTGACGTCGAGCTGCTCGCGGGCCTGGGTCCACAGCGCCGTGATGGTGTACATCGCGCTGCCGTCTGCCTGTACCGCGATGACCGGTCGGTCCGGGCATGCCACGGCCGCCCCGGTCGCCACCGGGAGCCCCTGCCCGATGGCGCCGCCGGTCAGCGTCAGCCAGTCGTGGCGTGGGCAGCCAGCGGTCGCCGCCGCCAGGTGGGCCCCGGAGGTCAGAGCCTCGTCCACGACGATCGCGCCCGAGGGCATGAGCGCGCCGATGGCGTCGGCCAGCGTACGGGGCGTCAGGGGCCCGGTCGGGAGGTCGGGACGCCGGGCCGTGCTCACCTCAGGGCTCATCCGAGGGCTCACGCGACCGGTGAGGTCGTCGGCGAGGGCGCACAGCGCCTCGGTGGCGTCCTCGCCGGGTACGGCCAGTGGGTGCACCTCGCACCCGTCGGGGACGAGGCTGCCGGGCAGGCCGGGGTAGGCGAAGAACGCGACCGGTTCGCGTGCTCCGGCGAGCACGAGGTGACGGGTGCCGGCGAGCTCGGCCAGGGCGGGTTCGGGGGGGTAGGCCAGTGGCCGGACGAAGGGCAGGCCGGCGCCCCGGGGAAGCCGCGCGGGGAAGGTCTCGCACAGCAGGCGGGCCCCGGTTGCTGTTGACACGCGGGCTGCGGCCAGCAGGCCCCGCTCGGTCAGGGCGCTGCCGCCGAGGAACAGCACGCAGGGCTCATCACCGGCGAGGGCCCCGGCCACCTCGGTGACGACGGACGCCCGCACCGGTGCGGGAGCTCGGTGCCGCTGCGGGGCAGCCGGGCGGCCGCCCTCACCCCAGGACACGTCGGCCGGCAGCACCAGGGTCGCCACGCACCCAGGCGCGGAGCGGGCGGCGGCCACGGCTGCGGCAGCGTCGGCCGCGAGGTCGCTCGTGGTCAGCGACCGCCGGAACCATCCGGACACCACTGACGCCAGGGCGTCGATGTCGGACTCCAACGGGGCGTCGAGGCGCTTGTGGTGCGTCGCGTGGTCGCCGACGATGTTGACCAGCGGGGTCCTGGCCCGACGGGCGTTGTGCAGGTTCGCGATGCCGTTGGCCAGCCCTGGCCCGAGGTGCAGCAGGGTCGCGGCCGGCCGCCCCGCCATCCGTGCGTACCCGTCGGCAGCTCCGGTGGCGACCCCTTCGAAGAGGGCCAGCACGGCGCGCATGGCGGGCACGTCGTCCAGAGCCGCGACGAAGTGCATCTCGGAGGTCCCCGGGTTGGCGAAGCAGACGTCGACACCGGCGTCGACCAGGGTCTGGATCAGGGCGTGGGCGCCGTTCATCTCGCCAACCTAGAGCAGCAACGGGCGGCGGCGGGGTGGGGTTCTGCTCAGATCGCGTCACGCAGGACCGATGGCAGTGATCGACAGGGCACCCCACCGGCTCGAGGAGTCAGCATGCCAGCAATCACCTGGAGCGTGTCGCGCCGCATCGCGGCGATCACGGCCATCGGCGTCGCCACCAGCGTGGCGGTGGCGGGTGTGGCCATCCACTCGAGCTCCGCCGTGGGACAGGCCGCCGAGTCCTCGCAGCAGGCTGAACGGGCCAGCTCCCTCCTGCATGCTCTCGACACCCGCTCCAGCGAGCTGAAGGTCGACGCCCTGAAGGCGGCCCTGTCGCCCAACCCGGCGAGCCTGAAGGCGGACGTCACCGATGACACGGGAAAGGTGACCTCGATGATCGCTGACCTCAGTGCCGTCGCGGTGCTCGACCCATCGGGCACGGACGAGGCCAGGGTCAAGGCCATCACCGCCGGCTTCGACACCTACGTGGCCAGCATCGCCGCCTATGTCGACAAGGCCGCCACCAGCGCCGATCACGGCCGGTCTGCGGTCGGCGACGTCCAGGCGGCCAATGACATCCTCGACGTCGTGCTGAGCAAGCAGATCGACGCCTTCAACGCTGACGCCCAGAACGAGACGGCGATCTGGAAGGCGACCAACCAGGCCGCGATCGCGGTCATACTCGTGGTCGTGCTCCTGGGTCTGAGCCTTCTCGTGGGGCTCTCCTACGCCATCACCCGCAGCCTGGTCCGACCGTTGACGGCGTGCATCAAGATGGTCCAGGCCTTCGCCGGTGGTGACCTCACGAGGCGACTGCCCGAGAGGTCGACCGGCAACATCGGCGACCTGGAGAAGGCGCTGAACCTGTCGATGAGCTCGGTCAACGACATCCTCGTGTCGGTCGCGCAGTCCGTCGGGTCGGTGGCCTCCGCCTCGGAGCAGCTGTCCTCGTCCGCACAGCAGATCGCTGCCGGCGCCGAGGAGACCGCAGTGCAGGCGAACGCGGTCTCGGGCGCTGCCGAGGAGGTCTCGCGCAACGTACAGACCGTGGCCACCGGGGCAGACGAGATGAACGGCGCCATCCGGGAGATCGCGCACTCGGCCAACGAGGCCGCCAAGGTGGCGGCCGATGCGGTCACCATGGTCAGCTCCACCAACGAGACGGTCGCCAAGCTCGGCACGTCGAGCCGGGAGATCGGGGCGGTGGTCAAGGTGATCACCTCGATCGCGCAGCAGACCAACCTGCTCGCCCTCAACGCCACCATCGAGGCGGCCCGTGCTGGCGAGGCGGGCAAGGGTTTCGCCGTCGTCGCCAACGAGGTCAAGGAGCTCGCCCAGGAGACCGCCCGCGCGACGGAGGACATCGCCCGACGGGTGGAGGCGATCCAGGCCGACACGGGTGGGGCCGTCTCGGCGATCGGTGAGATCGCCGCGATCATCACCTCGATCAACGACTACCAGCTCACCATCGCCTCGGCCGTGGAGGAGCAGACCGCGACCACGAACGAGATGTCGCGCAACGTCTCCGAGGCGGCCATGGGCTCCGACGAGATCACCGCCAACATCACCGGTGTGTCCGCCGCCGCGAGTGCGACCACCCAGGCCCTGGCGCAGACCCAGGCCGTGGTGCAGGAGCTGGCTCGGACCACCACCGACCTCCGCGAGGCGATCAGCCGGTTCACCACCGTCTAGGCGCTCGGCGGTGGGCCGGCCTCGCCCGGCGGGGCCCGGTAGCCTCGACCAGGTGGATGCCAGGACGCGCCCGGAGACCTATCGCGTGGGGCGGGGCGAGCAGGGGGTCCTGACCGTGCAGCCCTACAAGGACGAGCTGCTCCCTCTGTGGCGCTTCCGCACCCCCGACGTCGCCCGGGACAGCGCCTGCGCGCTGCGCAGGGCGTTCGACGACTATCTCGCCGCCGACGACCTGGTCGGGGCCGACATGGCCCGCAAGTTCCTGCAGATGGGTTTCACCCGGTCGCGTCGCTACGCCAACCACCCGGGGGGCCGCAAGTACGACGGCCCCGTGCCGGCGGCCCGGCGCGGGGTCAGTGGGGCGCACGGGCGGGCCGAGCTGCCCCGCGGTCCGCAGGACCCGGTCAAGGCGGAGTCAGCACGGATCTTCAAGCAGGCGTGGGACGACGTCGAGCAGGTCGGGGCCTACACGAGCTGGCGGACGGAGCACCGTCGGCGCTATGGCTGAGCCCGCCGCGCGACGTCGCGCCGACGGCGCAGGGTGGTCAGGGCGCGGGCCCGGTTGTGGCGCTGGACCACGATGAAGGGCAGGTTGACCCCGACGCCGTAGCCGACGAGCAGCACCGACGCGAGGGGTGGGTTCCACAGCAGCAGTAGGGGCCCGCCGCCGAGAGCCCACCAGTGCGCGAGCTCGGCCCGGCGGGTCTCCCGCACGAAGAGCTCGAGTCCGGGGTCGTCGTGGCTGGTCAGGTGACGCTTGTTGATCCCGCCGGGGAAGAGGTCGCCCGCCTCGGGCAGCCGGTCCTTCCACTGCGCGACCGCGAGCCGACGGCGGTACCACCGCCCGTCCTCCTCGAAGGGGGCCAGGCGCAGGAGACCGTGGTCGTGCGCGAGCTGGTCCGCGGGCAGGCGGTGGGCGAGGTAGCCGGTGCCCGCGTGGATGGCACCCCAGGCCACGACGTCCACAGCAAAGGTCGCCCGGCGCGACATCAGCAGTCGCAGCACTCAGCGGCCCCCCCGCCCCGGCGGTGGGACGGCGATGCGCCGACCCCGCCAGGTCACCTCGCGTCGCAGGCAGGTGAGTACGGCCGACCTCACGAAGACCAGCGTGAAAGCGAGCAGCGGGACGGGGAAGAGGGCCCAGGTCCACCATCGGAACGACCCCACGGTGCGCAGCAGCCACCGCAGCTGAAGGACCGTGGCGAGCCACGCGACGGCATACAGGGCCGACGGCCCCACCGCCGTCGGGGCGTGCCCGGCGGTGAGCAGGGACAGCAGCAGCAGGGC
>JALYVC010000133.1 GCA_030853445.1 Actinomycetota bacterium
CCCCGGGTGTCGCCCGCCGGGTGGTCGGCCGGCGTCTGCGGGCGATTGTCCGCGTCGTCCATGCCGTCCGTAGTCCTGCTCGTGCTGCCCGTGGGCCCGAAGAGCTCGGCCTGCACGAAGTCGCGCAGCCCCGAGACCCCGACCCCGAGCAGCCTCACCCCACCCTCGGTGGGAGCCAGGCCCAGCAGCCGACGGGCGGTCGCCGCGATGACCTCGACCTCGTCGCTGGCGTGGGACAGCGTGGCCGACCGGGTCGCCGTGGTGAAGTCGTGACGACGCACCTTGAGGGTGACCGTGCGGCCCGCCGTACCCGCGTCGCGCAGCCGCTGCGCAACCCGGGCCGCGAGCGCGTCGATCTCGGCGTGCAGCCGCGGCACGGCCGTGACGTCGGTGGGGAAGGTGTCCTCGGCAGAGACCGACTTGGCCTCGCGGTGCGGCACGACCACCCGGTCGTCCTGGGCGCGGGCCAGCCGGTGCAGACCTCCTCCGTGGGCCGTGCCGAAGAGCTGGACCAGGGTCGAGGGCTCGACGCGGTAGAGGTCGCCGACGGTCGCCACCGAGATCGAGCGCAGCTTCTGCTCCGTCGCCGGACCTACGCCGCCCAGCTTGGTGACGGGCAGCGGGTGCAGCATCGCGAGCTCGCCGCCCGCGGGCACGACGGTCTGCGCGTCAGGCTTGCGCAGGTCGGAGGCGGTCTTGGCCACCAGCTTGCTGGTGCCGATGCCGACCGACGCGGTGACGCCCCCCGTCGCCGCGGCCACCCGCTCGCGCACGTCGCCGGCGAGCTGCCCGAGGGCTGCTTCCGAGGGGTCGTGACCTCCGGCGGCGAGGTCGACGTAGGCCTCGTCGATGCTGACCTGCTCGACCAGGGGTGAGAGCTCGGCGAGCACCGCCATGACGACCGCGGAGGTGGTGCGGTAGGCCTCGAACCGCGGGCAGAGATAGGCCGCCCCGGCCGGCAGCAGCCGCCGCGCCTGCGCCGTGGCCATCGCCGAGTGCACCCCGAAGCGTCGGGCTTCGTACGACGCCGTCGCCACCACGCCGCGCCCGTCGACCCCGCCGACGACGACCGGACGCCCGCGCAGGGAGGGCTTGTCGCGCTGCTCGACCGCCGCGAAGAACGCGTCGAGGTCGAGGTGCAGGATGCACGCCCCGGGACGGCCCACACCGCGCGAGAGGTCAGCCACCCCTCCACGATGCCACGACGGAACTGTCAGGTTGCCCACAGGTAACTCGACAACCGGATGGCTTGCGTGGCGAGCAAAAAGCCCGACATACTTGAGGTGTCGACGCACGCGCTCGAGGGACCCGTGGGGGGTCCTGACCAGCGAGAGGCCGTGGGGGCTTCTGGTGTCGTCGAGGTAGCGGTCGTGGGTGGAGCGCGGGCCCCGGTGAGGGAAACCCGGGCTCCACCCGCACTCCTGCCGTCGCCAGGAACGCGTGAAGATCGCTGGACGCACACGGCCCCCGGGGCCTGCCATGAGGACACGGACCGTATGCCGCCCCGACCGTCGTCCCTGGCTGCTCCCGACTGCGGTGGTGGTCTGCTCGCCGAGCGGCTCGGGCGGGTCCGCACCGTGGATGTGTACCCTCGTACACATGGCCCGTCGCTTCGACCCTGACCGCAGGGAGCGCATCCTCGACGCCGCCCTCACCGTCATCGCCGAGCACGGCGTGGCGGGCACGACCCACCGACGGATCGCCGCCGTGGCCGACGTGCCGCTGGGCTCCCTGACCTACCACTTCGCCGGCCTCGACGACCTCGTCGCGTGTGCTTTCGCCCGTTTCGCCGAGCGCGGGCACGCCGCCTGGGCGGCGCACTTCGACGACGTCGACGACGTCTCGCAGCTGGTCGACACGCTGACCGACCTGGTCATGAGCATCGTGCAGGACGACGCCCTCGGGTGGACCGTGTCCTACGAGCTCTATCTGGCGGCCGTGCGCCGTCCCGAGCTGCGCGAGGTGCCGGAGCAGTGGATGCAGGCCAGCCGGGCCGTGCTGCGCCGGTGGGTCGACGCCGAGACCGCGCAGGACCTCGACGCCCTCGTCGAGGGCCTGTCGATGCACCAGTACCTCACGACCACCTCCCCGACGCGCGCCGAGGTGCGACGGGCCTTCGCCAGGATGGTGCCGACCCCGTGACCAGCGCTCCTGCGGTCCCCACCGCCGCTTCCGGGGCCGTCACCCGCGCGGTCAGGGCGACCTACGCCTCCTTCATCCTCAGCGGCTTCGCCATGTCGAGCTGGGCCGCTCGCATCCCGCAGGTGCGCGACGAGCTCGGCCTGACCCCGAGCGCACTCGGGCTCGTGCTGCTGTCCATCGCCGCCGGCTCGATCGTCGCACTCACGGTCGCGGGCCTCCTCGTCGGGCGCCTGGGCTCGCAGCGCGTCGTCGCGGCCATGGCGCTCGTCCTCGGTGTGGGTCTGGTCGGCGTGGCGCTCGGCTACCGGTCGGGGGTTGCCCCCCTCGTCGTCGCCCTCGTCGTGTTCGGCTTCGCCAACGGCGCGTGGGACGTCGCGATGAACGTCCAGGGCGCCCTCGCCGAGCGCGCCCTGGGCCGCTCGATCATGTCCCGCTTCCACGCCGGATGGAGCGTGGGCACCGTGGCGGGAGCCCTGCTCAGCGCCGGGCTGGTGGCCCTGCACGTGCCGGTCTCCCTGCATCTCGCGGCGGTGGGTGTGCTCGTCGCCGCCCTTGTCCCCTTCCGGGTGCGTGGGTTCCTCCCCGACGACCACGGTGTCCCCGAGGCCACCGACGCCTACCCGGAGCGCAGCGTCTGGGCCGCCTGGCGGGAGCCGCGCACCCTGCTCATCGGGGTCTTCGTCCTCACCTTCGCCTTCGCCGAGGGCACCGGCAACGACTGGATCGCCGTGGCCGCCATCGACGGGTACGGCGTGTCGCCCGCCATCGGCACCCTCGGCTTCGCCCTCTTCCTCGCGGCGATGACCACCGGACGCTGGGTCGGGCCCGACCTGCTCGACCGGCACGGGCGGGTGGTCATGGTGCGGCTGACGGCCGGGCTGGCGGTCGTCGGGCTGCTGCTCTTCGTCTTCGCGGGGCATCCGGCGCTTGCCTTCGTCGGGGCCCTGCTCTGGGGTCTCGGCACGTCGCTCGGCTTCCCGGTCGGTATGAGCGCCGGGGCCGACGAGCCCCGGTATGCCGCGGGGCGGGTCAGCGTCATCGCCTCCATCGGCTACGTCGCCTTCCTCGGCGGGCCCCCGCTGATTGGGTTCCTCGGTGACCACGAGGGCGTACTCAAGGGGCTGAGCGTGGTAGCCGTGCTCATGGCGCTGGCGATCCTCGTCTCGGGGGCGCTGCGCCCTCCCGAGCCGCGACGCTAGACCCAGCTGGGGAACCACATGTGGGCCCGCCAGAAGTCCTGCGGCACCACCTGCGCGGTGTAGATCGGATAGAAGAACGCGAAGAGCGAGACCGTGAGCACGCAGAAGAGACCGGTGACGAGCAGACCCACCTGACGGCGCTGCCGGGTGGCCGTCGGGGGACCGATGGCGAGGCCCAGCACGTAGGTGCACGCGAGCACCACCCAGGGCACGAAGGCGACCGTGTAGAAGCTGTAGATGGTGCGCTCCTGCAGCGCGAACCACGGCAGGTAGCCGCCGGCGAACCCCGCGAGGACCGCCCCGGCCCGCCAGTCGCGGCGCAGGGCCCACATGAACAGCAGCACGACGAGGGCCAGGGTGCCACCCCACCAGACCGAGACGGTGCCGATCGAGGTGATGGCCTTGGAGCAGATCTCGACGGTGCACCCGTCCGAGCCCTTCTTCGGCCCCTCGTAGAAGAACGAGGTCGGACGGCCCTGGATCATCCAGCTCCAGGGGTTGGTCTTGTAGGGGTGGTCGGAGTGCAGGGTGATGTTGAACTCGAGCATCTGGGAGTGGTAGTTCCACCACGAGCGCACAGCGCTCGGGACCCACCCCCAGCGGGTCGAGCCGTGGGTGTCGGCCCAGTGCCGGTTGTAGCCGGTGCTGGTGGCGAACCACCCCCACCAGCTGAGGCAGTAGACGACTGCGGTCGTCACCACGAGCTGGAGGAACGCGTACGGCGAGTCGCGCACCAGCCACGCGGCCTTCCACCCCCGGACGCCCGCGGCTCGACGGGCCCCCATGTCCCACAGCACCGTCATCACCCCGAAGGCGACGACGAAGTAGAGCCCCGACCACTTGGTACCGGTCGACAGCCCGAGGCAGGCCCCCGCCGCCCACCGCCAGGGTCGCCATCCCATCGACGGGCCGAAGCGGCTCAGCTCGGGGCGGGGCACCCGTCCCACCCGCTGCGCCAGCACGGCCCGCGAGTGGTCGCGGTCGATGAGCAGGAAGCAGAACGCGGCGAAGCCGAAGAACATGACGATGAGGTCGAGCAGCCCGGTCCGCGAGTGGACGAAGTGCTGCCCGTCGAAGGCGAGCAGGATCGCGGCAACGGTGCCGAGCAGCGACGAGCCGAACATGCGCCGCGCCGCCCGACCCACCATGACGATCGACAGGGTGCCGAGTACGCACACCGAGAAGCGCCAGCCGAAGCTGTTGGTGATGCCGAAGAGCTGCTCGCCCCAGCCGATGAGCCACTTGCCCACCGGTGGGTGCACGACCAGGTCACCGACGGTGGGGTCGTAGACGGTGCGCACGTTGCCGGCAGTGAAGTTCTGGTCGATCTGCTTGGCCGCCTCGAGGCCGGGGTTGTTCTTCATCTCGACGCCGAAGAGGATCATCGACCAGCCCTCTTTGACGTAGTACGTCTCGTCGAAGATGAGCTGGTGGGGGCTGCCGAGGTTCCAGAAGCGCAGGAAGCCGCCGATGGCCGCGACGACGAGCGGGCCGAGCCACCCGAGGAGCCGGTCACCCGGGGGGGTGCCGACGAGCCGGGTGCGCAGGCGCGCCGTACGGGCGCCTGGGCTGTGCCGGGTGGTGGCCGACTCGTCGGTCGACAGGGCGGGCTCGAGGGTCACTGCAGCCACGAGAGGTGATCCTTCAGCAGGGTGTAGCCGATGAAGGCCACGATGTCGAGGATGGTGTGGGCGACGACGAGCGGGCCGACCCGCCGCCACCGCAGGTAGACCAGCGCGAAGACGACCCCCATGACGGCGTTGCCGACGAACCCTCCGAAGCCCTGGTAGAGGTGGTAGCTGCCGCGCAGGAGGGCCGACGCGGCGACGACGACCGGCACCCGCCAGTCGAGCTGGCGCAGCCGGGTCACGAGGTAGCCCACCACGACGACCTCCTCGAGCACGGCGTTCTGGACCGCCGAGAGCACGAGCACGGGGACGGTCCACCACGCCCCGCCCAGGTTGGCCGCAGCGACCTGCGTGTTGAGCCCGAGGGCCCGGGCGACGACGTAGAGCCCGAGGCCGGGCAGGCCGATGAGGGCGGCGAGCCCGACGCCGCCGACGGCGTCGAACCGCAGCCGGCGCAGGTCGAGGCCGAGGAAGCGGCTCGGTGACCATCGGCCGTCGGTGACCGCGGGCACCGGCGGCTCGACCCGGCGCAGGAGGTAGAGGGCGGCGGCCACCGGCACGAGCGCGACGGCATACCCCGTCAGCTGGTAGGCGAGATCGAGCCAGGGCCGGTCGGGCGTGACCGAGTTGTTGAGCGACGAGCTCTGCTGCGAGAGCGCGACCTGCTTGGTGAGGCGGTCGACGATCGCGAGGACCGCATAGACCGCCGACGCGCCCAGCGACAGCCCGAGGACGACGAGCACCTCCCGCCGGAGGAGGGGGCGGCTGGCGACGGGCACGGGCCCGGGCACCTCGCCGGCACCCACCTCGGGGGATGGGTCGGCCGTGACAGACATGGGCCGAACTCTAAGCGGCGCGGCTGGGCGGGCCCGTCCCCGTCCGGCGTGTCAGGGTGTCGCGCCGGCTGCTGCGGGAGTGGCGGCGGTCG
>JALYVC010000146.1 GCA_030853445.1 Actinomycetota bacterium
CCCAGGCGACCCAGACGACCCAGGCGACCCCGCCTGCTGTGGTCGCCGAGGCCGTGACCGTGACCGACGGTGCCGACACCCAGCCAGCCACCGATGACGCGGCGGCTCCGGCGGCGGCCAAGAAGGCCGCTCGCCCGGCTCGCAAACGGGCGAGCCGCAAGGTCGCCGCTCCGCAGGAGGCCGCCCCGTCCTCGGCGGACGCAGCGCTCGAGAGCTCGGCAGCGCCCGTGTCGACCCCTGACTCCGACCCTGGCTCCGCCCCGGGGTCCGACGCCGGTGCCGCGGCGCCGCCTCCCGCCACCGACGAGTCCATCCCGGAGAAGCAGTCCAGCCCGGAGCCGCCGAGCGGTGACGAGCAGTCGACGCCCTCTGCCTTCGGTCTCGTCTTCCAGCCCCCGACCCCTCCCACCCGCCGTCGGCGCCGGGCGTCCGCGCCCGTGGGCCAGCCCACGCTCGACGCCCCCCTGGAGGATGACGGCGAGCCTCTGCCCCACAGGGCCACCACCCCCGCGCCGGAGCCGTCGTCCAGCGAGACGCCGGCTGAGCCTGTGGTCGACCCCGAGGTCACCGAGGTCACCGAGCGCGCCGAGGCGTCGGTGGCGCCCGACCTGCTCGACGACGAGACCGGTGTTGCCGAGGGTGACGCCGACAGCATCGACAGCACCGACAGCACCGACAGCACCGACAGCACCGACAGCACCGACGAGTTCGATGACGACGCGTCTTCCGAGACGGACGACGGGTCAGCAACCGACGAGACCTCCGAGCAGCCGCGCCGTCGGCGCCGGCGTGGGGGCAAGGGTCGACGCGGTCGCGGTGGCTCGTCCACCGACGAGCAGGCGGACGACACGTCGTCCTCCGGAGCAGGCGGGCGGGAGTCCGGCTCCGACACCGGCTCCGAGGCGCAGACCGACGACGAGCAGACCGACGGTGACGCGTCCGCGAGCGAAGGCGGCGGTTCCAGCCGACGTCGCACCCGCCGCCGTCGTCGTGGTGGCGCCGGGTCGTCCGACTCCGACGACACGCCCAACGTCGTGACCCGGGTGCGTGAGCCCCGCCGCGAGCGCGACGAGGTCACCGGCGTCAAGGGGTCGACGCGCCTGGAGGCCAAGAAGCAGCGTCGCCGTGACGGTCGCGAGGCCGGGCGGCGTCGTACGGTGATCACCGAGGCCGAGTTCCTCGCCCGACGCGAGAGCGTCGAGCGGGTCATGGTGGTGCGGCACAACGACGACCGCACCCAGATCGGTGTGCTCGAGGACGACGTGCTCGTCGAGCACTACATCTCCCGCGAGACCAACGTCTCGATGGCCGGCAACATCTACCTCGGGCGCGTGCAGAACGTGCTGCCGTCGATGGAGGCGGCGTTCGTCGACATCGGCAAGGGTCGCAACGCCGTCCTTTATGCCGGTGAGGTCAACTGGGACGCGGCCGGCCTCGAGCACGGCTCGGCCAAGCGCATCGAGAACGCCCTCGGCTCCGGCCAGAGCGTCCTCGTCCAGGTCACCAAGGACCCCATCGGCCACAAGGGTGCCCGCCTGACCTCGCAGATCTCGCTGCCGGGCCGCTACCTCGTCTACGTGCCCGACAGCTCGATGACCGGCATCTCGCGCAAGCTGCCCGACACCGAGCGGGCCCGTCTGAAGAAGATCCTCAAGGAGGTCGTCCCCGAGTCGGCCGGCGTCATCGTGCGCACGGCGGCCGAGGGTGCCTCCGAGGAGGAGCTGCGTGCCGACGTCGAGCGCCTGACCCGCACCTGGGAGGACATCCAGGCCAAGGTCGAGACCGCCGGAGGTGCGACCACCAAGAGCAAGGGCAAGACGAAGGGCGGGTCGGCGCCCGTGCTGCTGCACGGCGAGCCGGACCTCACGGTGCGCGTCATCCGCGACGTCTTCAACGAGGACTTCGGCTCGCTCGTCGTCGCCGGCGAACAGGCCTGGAACGAGGTCTCCGACTACGTCGACTCGGTGGCGCCCGACCTCGCGGCCCGCGTGACCCGGTGGACGAGCGAGGAGGACCTCTTCTCCCACTACCGCATCGACGAGCAGCTGGCCAAGGCCATGGACCGCAAGGTCTGGCTGCCCTCCGGCGGCTCGCTGGTCATCGACCGCACCGAGGCGATGACGGTCATCGACGTCAACACGGGCAAGTTCGTCGGCTCGGGGGGCAACCTCGAGGAGACGGTCACCAAGAACAACATCGAGGCCGCCGAGGAGATCGTGCGGCAGCTGCGGGTGCGTGACATCGGCGGCATCATCGTCGTCGACTTCATCGACATGGTGCTCGAGGCCAACCGCGACCTCGTCGTGCGCCGGCTGCTCGAGTGCCTCGGGCGCGACCGGACCAAGCACCAGGTCGCCGAGGTCACCTCGCTCGGCCTGGTGCAGATGACGCGCAAGCGCGTGGGCTCCGGTCTCATCGAGGTGTTCTCAGAGAACTGCGAGCACTGCGCCGGGCGCGGGATCATCGTGCACACCGACCCCGTCGACCGCAGCAGTGGCGCGGGCAGCCTGCCCGGCCACGGAAGCGGGCAGGGTGGCGGGCAGGGCAGCGTGCAGGGCGGCGGGGGGCAGGGCGGCGAGCAGTCCGGTGCCGGACGGACGCCGCG
>JALYVC010000147.1 GCA_030853445.1 Actinomycetota bacterium
AGGCTTCCGTGGCCACCGTCCCGGGAGCGGACACCGCCCCTACCCCGACGCGGCCCGACGACGACACCCTGCTCGTCGAGCCGGAGCCCACCTCGGCTCTCGAGCGCCCCGAGTCGGCCCGCGGACGACTGGCCCGCCTGCGCGCCCGTCTGGCCCGCAGCAACTCCGCCATCGGGAACGTGCTGCTCGGTCTGCTCTCGCGCGGCACCCTCGACGAGGCCGCGTGGGAGGAGGTCGAGGACACCCTCATCGGGGCCGACCTCGGGGTCGAGGCGGCCACCGAGCTCGTCGACCGCCTGCGCACCAAGCTCAAGGTCGACGGCAGCGGCTCCACCGACGAGGAGACGATCAAGACCTGGCTGCGTGACGACCTGCTCGAGCTCGTCGGTCCTGACATGGACCGCCGCATCGCCTCGTCCCGGGTCGACAACCGGCCCGCCGTCGTGCTCGTCGTCGGCGTCAACGGCACGGGCAAGACCACCACCGTCGGCAAGCTGGCTCGCGTGCTCGTCGCCGAGGACCGCGACGTCGTGCTGGGCGCGGCCGACACCTTCCGAGCCGCGGCAGCCGACCAGCTCGAGACCTGGGGCGCTCGCGTGGGCGTCCCGACCATCCGGTCCGACCGAGAGGGCGCCGACCCCGCCGCGGTCGCCTTCGACGCGGTCAAGGCGGCCACCGAGCTCGAGGCCGACGTCGTCATCATCGACACCGCCGGCCGGCTGCACAACAAGGTCGGGCTGATGGACGAGCTCGGCAAGGTCAAGCGGGTCATCGAGAAGCAGAGCCCCATCGACGAGGTGCTGCTCGTGCTCGACGCGACGACGGGGCAGAACGGCATGCGCCAGGCCGAGGTCTTCTCGCAGGCCGTGCAGGTCACCGGCATCGTGCTCACCAAGCTCGACGGCACCGCCAAGGGTGGCATCGTCGTCGCGGTGCAGCGCGCCCTTGGGGTGCCGGTCAAGCTGGTCGGTCTCGGCGAGGGCCCCGACGACCTCGCGCCCTTCGACCCCAAGGCGTTCGTCGACGCCATCGTCGGCTGAGTGCGGGCCGGCGTACGGCGCGCAGTACCGGCTGACGCGCAGGAGTGGGTCGCCTGCTACCTCGACGCCCTCGCGGCGGCGTACGACGACCTGATGCCGTCGCAGTTCGCCGACGTGCAGCGCGCTCGAGAGCGCGAGCTGGTCGTCGACAAGGCCGCGAGCTTCGGGGCGGCCCCGCAGGCGCCCGTGCAGGGTTGGGTGGCGCAGCCCGACGGGCTCGTCGTCGCGGTGGCCCAGGTCAGCACGGCACCGACGCGGTGGGAGGCCGAGCGCGGCCTGCCCCCGGCCAGCACCCCGTGCCAGCTGGAGAAGCTCTACGCCCGGCCGCAGGCCCTCGGGACCGGGGTCGGGCAGGCTCTGCTCGACGCCGCGGTCGGAGAGGACCCGGCCTACCTGTGGCTGGTCGACGGGAACGCGCGGGCCGCCGCCTTCTACCGACGCAACGGCTTCCGCCCCGACGGGGTGGAGACGACGGGTGGGCCGAGCTGGTTCGGGCGGCGGATGGTGCGGCTGCACCGACGCTGAGGCAGCCGCCCGCAGAGGTCAGAAGGCGTTGGGGTCGGTGTCCCCTGGGAACAGGTCGGACGCGGCGCCGACGATGCGGGCGTCGGGCACCCCCACGAGCTCGACGTCCTTGCCCGGGTAGTCGAAGCGGGCGAGCACGTGACGCATCGCCTCGAGGCGGGCCCGCTTCTTGTCGTTGCTCTTGACCACCGTCCACGGCGAGCGGGTGGTGTCGGTGCGGCGGAACATCTTCTCCTTGGCCTGGGTGTAGTCGTCCCACTTGTCGAGCGACTGCAGGTCCATCGGGGAGAGCTTCCACTGCCGCACGGGGTCGACGAGCCGAATGGTGAAGCGGGTCATCTGCTCCGACCGCGACACGGAGAACCAGAACTTCACGACGTCGACGCCGTCAGCGACGAGCAGCCGCTCGAAGGCCGGGGCCTGCTTGTAGAAGTCGGTGCACTGCTGCGGCGTCGCGAATCCCATCACGCGCTCGACCCCGGCACGGGTGTACCACGACCGGTCGAAGAGCACGATCTCGCCGGTGGTCGGCAGGTGGGCGACGTAGCGCTGGAAGTACCACTGCCCGCGCTCGCGGTCGCTCGGCTTGTCAAGGGCGACGACCCGGGCACCACGCGGGTTGAGGTGCTCGGTGAAGCGCTTGATCGTGCCCCCCTTGCCTGCGGCGTCGCGACCCTCGAACAGCAGCACGATGCGCCGGCCCTCGTCCTTGACCCAGTTCTGCAGCTTGAGCAGCTCGATCTGCAGCCGTCGCTTCTCGTGGTCGTAGACCCCGCGGTCGAGCCGCAGGTCGTAGGGGTAGCCCTCGCGCCAGGTCTCGACGGGCAGGCCGTCGGGCCCGATGAGCACGGGGTCGTCATCGTCGTCGTCGATGACCGTGAAGCCCTCGGGCACCCGGCCTGCAGCGAGGGAGTGGACGTCGAGGTGCAGGTCGAGGTGGGCGTCCGTGGTCGTCATGCCCCGACCTTAGGGGCCGATGGCTGGACCCCGAGGGTCGACGGGTGAACTGTGGTGAACCGTCGCGGGTCAGACCGGTCGCGTACCCGGCCGGGTGCGGCCGGGGTCGGTCAGCGCCCAGCGGATCGTGTCGACCCCGAGCCCGGCCACGTGGTGGGTGACCAGCCGGTCGACCAGCGGCAGGGCGGGCAGACGCAGCATCGCCTTGGCCCACACCGGCAGCAGCGCGATCGCACCGGCCGCCAGCACGCCGTAGCCGAGCCGGCTGACGCCCGAGACCGGCGGCTGCAGCAGCAGGAAGCGCGCGGTCTCGTGCGCCTCGGGCGAGCCGACCAGCTCGAGCCGGTATGCCGCGAGCACTCTCTCGAGGTCGGCCACCGACCGCGGGGCGTCGAGGACGCCGAGGGCGGTGGCCGCACGGGCCGACTGCCAGACGTAGTGGTCGGCCTCGGTGGGCGTCAGCGGCACCCGGCCGTGGCGCTGGTGGGAGGACAGGAAGCTGTCGACCTCGGCAGCGTGGACCCACGCGAGCAGGTGGGGATCCGACGCGGCGTACGGGCGGCCGTCGGCGGCCCTCCCGCGCACGCGCTCGTGGATGGACCGCACCCGGTCGATCGAGGCCTGCGCGACCTCGACGGTGCCGAAGGTCGTCGACGCGATGTACTCCGACGTGCGCTGCAGGCGCCCCCACGGGTCGGACTTGTAACCCGAGTGGCCGGCGACGCCGGCCATGGCCAACGGGTGCAGCGACTGCAGCAGGAGGGCCCGCAGGCCGCCGACGAACATCGCCGCGTCGTCGTGAACCCGCCAGATCGGGTCGTCGGGGGTGAACCACCGCTCGCCCTCGGCCAGCCAGATGGCGCGGGCCTTGACCTCGGCGTCCTCTCCGGCGACCTTGTCGCGAAGGGTGTCGGCGAGGCGGTTGCGGGCAGGACGGGTGACGTCGTCGAAGGTCGGCAGGGCGATGCTCACGTCTCCATGGTGCGTCAGCCCACCGACACCCGTCCCGCGTGGTCGGGTGTCGGCGGGCTCACACGAGCGGAGGGCTCAGGCGGTGCGGGACGCGGCGGCGAGGATCCGCTCGAGCGCCGGCACGAGCTCGTCGGCCATCCGGGCCTTCTCGACGAAGCCAGCCGCCCCTGCGTCGATCGCCGCCTGGCGCAGCTGCTCCCCGGGGAAGGCACTCAGCATGACGACCGTCGCCGCAGGTGCGGCGCGCCGCAGGTGCGGCAGCGCGCTCAGCCCGTCCATGACGGGCATCGAGGCGTCCAGCAGCACCAGGTCGGGCAGGATCTCCTGCGCCTTGCGGATGGCGTCGCGGCCGTCGACCGCGGTGCCCGCCACGACCCAGCCCGGAGGGTCCTCGGTGAGCAAGGTCTCGAGGAGCTCACGCAGGTCGTCGGAGTCGTCGACGATCAGCACCCTCACCGAGGACGACCCCGGTGCTGGTCGTCCTGGTCGTGCTGGTCTTGGTCGTCCTGGTCGGCGCGCACGAGGTCGAGGGAGTGGGCGGGCTCGCGGCTGAGCAGCTCCAGCTGTCGCGCGAGCCAGGCGCGCCCGGCGTCGGCGGAGCGGGAGACGTGCCGTCGGGCCCGGTCGACGTCGCCGAGGCCCAGGGCCGTCTCGGCCGCCACGAGGTCCTGCACGACGGCGGCATCGAGGTCGGTCATCTGGGCACGCTCGTGCTCCACCAGCTGCCGCTCGAGCGTCACGTCGAGCAGGACGACCATGATCCGTCCGACCTCGACCCTGACGGCCAGCAGCTCGACGTACAGGTCGTGCTCGGCGCTGGTGACGCCGAGGAAGCGCTGGGTGCTGCCGACCGGGCCGAGCGGTCGCCCACCCTCGGTGAGGGCGCGGAGCAGGTCGGGGCACAAGGTGGCGAGGATCGGGTGCAGGGCGCTGAGGTCGGTGCCCGCCATCGCCGGCGCGAGCAGCCGGGCGGCCGCGGGGTTGACCAGCTCGACCTGCCCGTCCTCGTCGCACTGGACCACGCCCACGGGCATGAGGTAGAGGAACTGGAGCAGGTCCTCCATGGACGGGCCGGCGGCCGTCGTCTCCGGAAGGGACGTCATGCGGGGCGAACCAGCATGTAGCGCAAGGCGGAGCCGCTGCGCGCGACGAGCCGCAGCCGCACGGGAGTGGGCCGCATCCGCAGGGTGAAGACGTAGTCGATCTGATCGTCGAGGTCGGGCTCGTCGAGGAAGCGCTGGGCGACGAGGAAGTTGTTGGTGCACGGTGCGACCTCGACGAAGAGGTGGCGCCCGACGACTCGGTCGGGGCTGATCCCTGCGCGCGCCGACTCGAAGGCGTTGTAGACGACGACGAGGTCGTCGGCGCCGAACCCGATGACCCCGAAGGGCAGCTCGTCGAGCGCTGAGGTGGACAGCTGGGGGAGCCGTTCGCCCAGGTCCGGGTCGTCGAAGTCGGGCATGGGGCGGTGGGCCGTCGAAGGCCCGGTCGCGCTCGTCATGCCTCACGGTAGCGCGGTGGCGTCACGCTCGTCCCGTCTTCTGTGCACCCCACGACGAGACCCGCCTCGCGCGGACCGGCGGGTGGTCCGCGGAAGGGCCGCCGCAGCCTCAGGGTGTCTGCGCGGGGAAGACGAGGGAGGCCAGCGCCTGTCCGGCCGACGGCGTGTCTCCCCACGTGCGCACCCAGTGCTCACCCAGCCGGTCGCGGTCGTCGGGCAGCCCCGTGGCCACGACGAGGGCGTCGTGTCTGCCCCCGAGCACGGCAGCGAGGCGACGCGCCGCACCTGGGGAGCGGTGGGGGCTCCCGACGACGACCACGACGTCACCGTCGGCGGCCGACGCCAGGGCGGCTCCGACCGCTCGCCCGGGCTCGCGGCTGGTGCCGACAGGGTGCACCTGCAGCCCGGGCCGCGCGCGGGCGAGAGCCGACAGCACCCCCGACCCGCCCGGTCCGGCTGCCATCGACGGGGCGTCGCGCAGGTCGAGGACATGCACGTCGCGCGTCAGGTGGACCACGTCGTGCGTGACGAGGGCGGCCCGGGCCACGTGGTCGGCGGCACGGCGGGCGTCTGCCTGGCTGGGGCCCGCGTCGACGGCGAGGGCTGCGGCTCGGTTCTCACCCACCCACCACGCCAGCTCGGCGACGCGTCGGGCCGCCTCCTCTAGCCGGTCGACCCGCAGGTCGCCGGAGTCGACGGCGGCGAGCACGGCACCGTGCACCTCGTGGAAGGCGGCCTCGTCGTCGTACGGCATCGGGTGGTGCGGGTTGCCGATGCAGACGAGGTCGACCCCGGCGGCCAGGGCGGCCGCGGCACCCGGGCCGCGTCCCACCCGGCGCGCGATGGCCGCCATGTCGACCGCGTCGGAGACCACCAGACCGCTGAAGCCGAGGTCACCGCGCAGCACGGCCAGCACCTCGGGGCTGAGGGTGGCCGGACGGTCGTCGATCGCCGGGAAGACGATGTGCGCGGTCATGACCGCGCGCACCCCGGCACTGATCACCGCCTCGAAGGGGACGAGGTCGCGGCGGGTGAGGGTCTCGAGGTCGAGGTCGACCACCGGCAGGTCGAGGTGCGAGTCGGTGCGGGTGTCACCGTGACCCGGGAAGTGCTTGGCGCAGGCGGCGACCCCCAGCGACTGGAGCCCGGCGACGAACGCCACGGCGTGCCGGGCCACCAGCCGGGGGTCGGCGCCGAAGGAGCGCAGCCCGATGACCGGGTTGTCCGGGTCCGAGGCGACGTCGACGTCCGGGGCGAGCGCCAGGTCGATGCCCCGGTCACGGCACAGGCGACCGATCCCCGCGGCGACGGCCCCGGTGGCGGCGACGTCGTCCACGTGGCCGAGGGCGCCGTGGGTCGGCCAGGACGAGCCCCGGGCCGCGTCGAGGCGGGTGACCTCACCACCTTCCTCGTCGCTCGCGACGAGGACGTCGGGGCGCATGCCGTGCAGGTGCCAGGTGAGGGCCGCGACGTCGCCGACCCCGTCGGTGTCGACGACGTTGGGCGCGAAGAGACAGACCCCGCCCAGACCTCCCTCGACCGCTCGGCGCAGCCAGTCCGGTGCCGAGGTGCCCACGAATCCCGGCATCAGGACCGCGCGGGCGAGACGACGGACCTGGGGGTCCGAGGACGACGGGGTACCGGGCGGCATACCACGATGCTCTCAGTCTGCGGGGGTCGGCCGACACAGGCGGCGCCCACCCGCCGACGGTGAGGCCACGGAACCGCCCTGGAGCCCGATCGGCAACGCGATCGTCACACGCGGCACGAACTGCTTACACGTCCGTAACACGACCGGTGACGAGGCGAAACGGGCCGACGACAGGGTTGCCGCCCATGAGCGCACTATTCCTGGCGGCCGACGAGCCGTTCACCGACAGCGGGAACACGGCGTGGGTGCTTGCCGCAGCAGCCCTCGTCCTGTTCATGACTCCCGGACTGGCCCTCTTCTACGGGGGTATGGTCCGCACCAAGAGCGTCCTCAACATGATGATGATGTCCTTCATCACCATGGGAACGGTCGGCGTCACCTGGGTCCTCTGGGGCTACAGCGAGGCCTTCGGGTCCGACGTCGGGGGTGGCCTCCTCGGCAACCCCTTCGAGTACTTCGGCCTCAGGGGCGTCTACGACAAGATCCTCGGGTTCACGCCGGCCGACGCCGCGACCGGGGCCGCGGCCTCCGGCGGCATCCCCGCCGCGGCCTTCGTGGCCTTCCAGGTGGTCTTCGCCATCATCGCGGTGGCCCTGGTCAGCGGCGCGGTCGCCGACCGGGCCAAGTTCAGCGCCTGGATCGTCTTCACGGTCGTGTGGGCGACCCTGGTCTACTACCCGGCCGCGCACTGGGTCTTCGGCTTCAACGACTACGCCGCGTCCGGCAACGGGGGGTTCATCGCCAACAGCGACCCGGTCGACGGCGGGGGCAGCCTGCTCTTCGGTGGGGTGGGGGCCTACGACTTCGCTGGCGGTACGGCGATCCACATCAACGCCGGTGTCGCGGGCCTGGCCCTCGTGCTGGTGCTCGGTAAGCGCATCGGCTTCAAGAAGGACCCGATGCGGCCGCACAACCTCACGCTGGTCATGATCGGCGCCGGCATCCTGTGGTTCGGCTGGTTCGGCTTCAACGCCGGCTCCGCCCTCAGCGCCGGCACGCTCGCCGCGGGTGTCTGGGTCAACACCCTCGGTGCCACGGCGGCGGCCATGCTCGGCTGGCTCGTGACGGAGAAGTTCCGCGACGGTCACGCCACGTCGCTCGGCGCCGCGTCCGGCGTGGTCGCGGGCCTCGTCGCCATCACCCCGGCCTGTGCCACCGTCGACCCCATCGGTGCGCTCATCGTGGGCCTCGCGGCCGGCGTCGCCTGCGCCCTCGCCGTCGGCCTGAAGTTCCGCTTCGGCTACGACGACAGCCTCGACGTCGTCGGCGTGCACCTCGTCGGCGGCCTCGTGGGGACCCTGCTCATCGGCCTCCTCGCGTCCACGGGGAGCCCGACGGGTGCCGGGACGAACCCGGGCCTCCTCTACGGGGGCGGCCTGAGCCAGCTCGGTGCCCAGGCGGTCGGCGCGTTCTTCGTCCTGATCTACTCCTTCGTCGTGACCTTCGCCATCGGCTTCGTCATCCACAAGACCATGGGCTTCCGCATCAGTGAGGAGGACGAGGTCTCCGGCATCGACCTCGCCGAGCACGCCGAGACCGCCTACGACCTCGTGAGCCTCGGGGGGTCCCGCACCGGAGCCTTCTCGCCCGGCACCCACAGGGCGCCGGGGGTCCCGGCCGGCTCACCCACCACGCCTACTTCGCCTACCTCGCCTACTACCGCCAAAGAAGGTGCCCAGGCATGAAGCTCATCACCGCGATCATCAAGCCCCACCAGCTAGACGAGGTGAAGGAGGCCCTCGAGGCCTACGGCATCTCCGGCATGACCGTCAGCGAGGCCAGCGGCTACGGCCGCCAGCGCGGGCACAGCGAGGTCTACCGCGGCGCCGAGTACACCGTCGACTTCGTACCGAAGGTGCGCGTCGAGGTGCTGGTCGACGACCTCGACGCCGGCAGCGTCATCGACGTGGTCCTCAAGGCGGCCCAGACCGGTCGCATCGGTGATGGCAAGATCTGGTCCACCCCGGTCGACGACGTCGTGCGGGTGCGCACCGGCGAGCGGGTGCCGCCCGGCCGCGCCGCGTCAGGTCCCGACCCACGGCGCGGCCCCTGAGGGGGCGGCACCTTCACCATCCACCTGCCGCGACGAGTCCCGACAGGAGACGGAGGACGCACCATGACCGACGTCACTACCAGGCGGCTCGACCTCGCCGGCACCCGGAGCTTCGCCGCTCCGGGCGCCGGTGAGGTGCGCAGGGCAGCCCTCGCCGACTTCGGCCACACCTGGCTCACCGAGCTCTGGGGGACGGCCACGGCCGCCCGGGCCGTCCCCGGGGTGGCGCTCGCTGCCGTGGGATCCCTGGCCCGCCGCGACGGCGGGCCCCTCAGCGACTACGACCTGGTCCTGCTGCACCAGACCCGGGCCCTCGGGGCCGAGGACCTCAGCTCCCTCGCCGACCGCCTCTGGTACCCCATCTGGGACCAGGGGGTGAAGCTCGACCACAGCGTGCGCACGGTCAACCAGTGCCGCACCGTCGCCGGGGCCGACCTGTCGGCAGCCGTCGGTCTGCTCGACATCTCCTACGTCGCGGGCGACGAGGAGGTCGTCAACGCGGCCCGGTCGACCGTAGCGCACGACTGGCGAGCCAACGCCCGCACGCGGCTGCCGCAGCTGCACGACAGCATCGTGGCTCGCCACGCCCGCCAGGGTGACCTCGCCCACCTCATCGAGCCCGACCTGAAGGAGGCACGCGGCGGGCTGCGCGACATGGCCCTGCTGCGCGCCCTGACGGCCGCCTGGCTCGCCGACCGGCCCCACGGAGCGGTCGACACGGCCTACGCGAAGCTGCTCGACGTACGCGACGCCATCCACGTCGTCACGGGTCGCGGACGCGACCGGCTGGGACGCGAGGACCACGACGCCGCGGCCGCGCTGCTCGGGTACAGCGACTCCGACCTGATGCTGACCGACGTCTCGTCGTCAGCACGCACGATCGCCTACGCCCTCGACGGCACGCTGCGGCGCGCCTCGCAGTCACAGCGGGCCAGGACCCTTCGGGTCGGTCCGCGGCGCCCCAAGCTCGTGCCGCTGGGCTACGGCCTCTACCTGCACGACGGCGAGGCCGTGCTCGGCGCGGGGGTCGACCCGTCCAGCGACCCGCTGCTGGTGCTGCGGGCCGCCCTCGTCGCTGCGCGCAACGGCGTGACGATCGCCCCGACCACCTTGAACAACCTCGCGAGCAGCTGTCCGGCGCTGCCGGACCCGTGGCCCCAGCGGGCGCTCGCGATCCTGGGCGACCTGCTCGCGACGGGCCCCGGCCTCGTCGCGGTGTGGGAGGGTCTCGACCTCGCGGGGGTCGTGGAGCGCTGGATCCCGGAGTGGCGCGCCGTCCGCAGCCGGCCCCAGCGCAACGCCGTGCACCGGCACACCGTCGACCGGCACCTCATCGAGACGGTCGTGCGGGCGAGCGGGCTGCTGCGTGAGGTGGCTCGCCCCGACCTGCTCCTGCTGGCCGCGCTCCTGCACGACATCGGCAAGATCGCCGGCGCGCGTGACCACTGCCAGACGGGCGCACCGATCGCCGACACCGTGCTGCGCGGGCTCGGGGTGCCGGACGACGACCGGGTGCTCGTGGTCGGTCTCGTGCGCCAGCACCTGACCCTCATCGACCTGGCCACCCGTCGTGACGGCGAGGACCCGCGGACCATCGCCGCGGTCTCCGAGGCCTGCGGGGGGTCGGTCGACACGCTCGACCTCCTGCGGGCGCTCACCGAGGCCGACGCCAGCGCCGCCGGCCCCGCCGCTTGGACCGACTGGCGGGCCAGCCTGCTCGACCAGCTCGCCACCACAGCGCGGGCCGTGATGGAGCGGGGGGCCGCTCCGGTGGAGGGCGACCGCGAGGCTGCGCCGGTCTCCGAGGAGATCCACAACACGGTCGTCATCGGTCAGCCCCGGGTCGTCGTCACCCCGCTCGGGGGCGCCCACCGCGTCGAGGTCCACGACCGCGACCGGCTCGGGCTCTTCGCCGACACGGCCGGGCTGCTCGCCGCCCAGGGGCACATCGTGCGTTCCGCCGTCGTGCGCACCGTCGACGGGATCGCCGCCGACGAGTGGCACGTCGAGACGCCCGGGGGCGACACCCCTGACGAGGGCGCCATCATGCGGGGGTTGATGCGCCTGTCCGCCGGTGACCGCGAGCCCCTGGCCGTGCTCGACCGGCGGCGTGGCTCGTCGGCCTCCGACAGCTCGCGAGCCTCCTCCGGCTCACCGGGACAGACCCGGGCCATGGTGATCTCGCACGCGTCGGACAGCGCGACCGTGATCGAGGTGCGGGCGACCGACCGGGCAGGACTGCTCCACGAGATCGGGATGACGCTCGCCCGCGCCGGCCTCACCGTGCGCAGCGCCCACATCGCGACGTATGCCGGGCAGGCCCTCGACACCTTCTACGTCACCGAGCTCGGCGGGCGGTCCCTCCCGCCGGCCCGCGTCGCCCAGGCGGTGTCGTTGATCATCGACACCTGCGACGGGGTCGCCTGACCCCCACCAACGCCTTGCCAGGAGAGGACGTCGTACGGTGCGCTGCGGGCGGGCGGTCCGCGGGTGGGCAGGCCCCGCCGGGAGGGAACGTTAGGATCCGATGGTGTTCAACTCACTGTCCGACCGGTTGACCGAGACCTTCAAGGGCCTGCGCGGCAAGGGCAGGCTCAGCGAGTCCGACGTCAACAAGGCGCTGCGCGACATCCGGCTCGCCCTGCTCGACGCCGACGTCGCGCTGCCCGTGGTGCGCGCTTTCGTGGGCAACGTGCGCGACCGTGCCCTCGGCGAGGAGGTCAGTGGGGCGCTGAACCCCGCCCAGCAGGTCGTCAAGATCGTCAACGAGGAGCTCGTCGGCATCCTCGGCGGTGAGACCCGCACGTTGCGCTTCGCCAAGAACCCGCCGACGGTCATCATGCTGGCCGGCCTCCAGGGGTCGGGCAAGACGACCTTCGCCGGCAAGCTCGGGGCCTGGCTCAAGGAGCGCGGTCACACGCCGCTCCTGGTGGCTGCCGACCTGCAGCGCCCGAGCGCCGTCACCCAGCTCCAGGTGACCGGTCAGCGGGCCGGTGTGCCCGTCTTCGCGCCCGAGCGCGGCAACGTCGGTGGTCATGACGCCGTCGTCGGCACCGGCGAGGGCACCCGGTCGTACGGCGACCCGGTCGCGGTCTCCCGCGCCGGCATCGCCGAGGCCCGCGCCCGCCAGCACGACGTCGTCATCGTCGACACGGCCGGGCGGCTCGCCGTCGACGCCGACCTGATGCGGCAGGCGAGCGACATCCGCGAGGCAATCTCACCCGACGAGGTGCTCTTCGTCATCGACGCCATGATCGGCCAGGCCGCGGTCGACACCGCGTTGGCTTTCCAGGAGGGCGTCGACTTCACCGGTGTCGTCCTGTCGAAGCTCGACGGCGACGCCCGCGGTGGCGCCGCCCTCTCGGTCGCGACGGTCACCGGGCGACCGATCATGTTCTCCTCCATCGGCGAGGGCACCAAGGACATCGAGGTCTTCCACCCCGACCGCATGGCCGGGCGCATCCTCGACATGGGTGACGTCCTCACCCTGATCGAGCAGGCCGAGAAGGCGTTCGACCGCGAGCAGGCCGACGAGATGGCCCGCAAGTTCCTCGCCGCCGAGGACTTCACCTTCGACGACTTCCTGCAGCAGATGTCGGCCATCAAGAAGATGGGCTCGCTGAAGTCGATGCTCAAGATGATGCCGGGCATGCAGCAGATGCGCGCCCAGCTCGACTCGCTCGACGAGCGCGAGTTCGACCGGGTCGAGGCGATGGTGCGCTCGATGACGCCCTATGAGCGCACCCACCCCAAGCTGATCGACGGCTCGCGCCGCTCGCGCATCGCCAAGGGCTCGGGGGTCACCGTCTCCGAGGTCAACCAGCTGCTCGAGCGCTTCCGTGAGGCGCAGAAGATGATGAAGAGCCTGGCCCGGGGGGGCGGCGGCGGCCTGCCGGGCATGCCCGGTATCCCCGGCACCGGCCGCAAGGGCGGGAAACAGCTCCCCCAAGGGCGCAAGAAGTCCAAGAGCGGCAACCCGGCCAAGCGCGCCGCCGACGAGAAGGCTGCGGCGGACAAGGCCTCCGGTGCGCGCACCGCAGCCGGGCAGAACGCCTTCGGCCTCGGGGCCGGCGGCGACGAGATGCCCGATCTCGACCCGGCCAACCTCCCCGCGGGGTTCGAGAAGTTCCTCGGTCGCTGAACCCGCCGGCGGTGCTGTGCCCGGATGCGCGCCGGGCGGGTGCCCGGAGGTGGCGGGGATGAGCGCCCACTAGGGTCGGTCCCATGGCGTACGACGTGCTGCACCTCCAGGGCCCCGTCCTCGTCGGACCGCACGACGAGCGGCCCCAGGCATGGGTGGTGGAGGGCCGGGTCACGTACGAGCGCCCACCGGGTGAGGCGTCGGTGACCACCATCCGCGGGTGGGTCCTGCCCGGGCTCGTCGACGCCCACTGCCACGTCGGGCTGGACGGGCACGGCGCCGTCGACCGGGCGACCACGCAGCAGCAGGCCCTGACCGACCGGGACGCCGGGGCCCTGCTCATCCGCGACGCGGGCTCGCCGGCCGACACCCGGTGGGTCGACGACCGCGACGACCTCCCGCGGATCATCCGGGCCGGCCGCCACATCGCCCGGCCGAAGCGTTACGTGCGCAACTTCGCCGCCGAGGTCGCCCCGGAGGACGTCGTCGCCCAGGTGCGCCTGCAGGCGAGGGCGGGTGACGGCTGGGTCAAGCTCGTCGGCGACTGGATCGACCGCGAGACCGGTGACCTCAGCCCCAGCTGGCCGCGCGAGACCGTGGTGGCGGCCGTGGCAGCCGCCCACGAAGAGGGGGCCCGGGTCACCGCGCACTGCTTCGGGGAGGAGTCGCTGCACGACCTCGCCGCCGCGGGCATCGACTGCATCGAGCACGCCACCGGTCTCGAGCCCGAGACCGTCGCGGCCTTCGTGGCCCTGGGGACGGCGATCGTGCCGACGCTGGTCAACATCGCGACCTTCCCGGCCATCGCCGAGCCGGCTCGCGAGAAGTTCCCCCGCTACTTCTCGCACATGCTCGACCTGCACGCCCGGCGCTACGCCACCGTCGCGGCCGCGCACGAGGCGGGGATCCCGGTCTACCTCGGCACCGACGCCGGAGGCAGCCTGCCGCACGGACTCGTCGCCCAGGAGGCCCTCGAGCTGAGGAAGGCCGGGCTCACCACGCTCGAGGCGCTCTCGGCCGGCACGTGGGGAGCCCGCGAGTGGCTGGGGCGCCCCGGCCTCGAGGAGGGGGCACCCGCCGATCTCGTGGTCTACGAGAGCGATCCGCGCCTCGACCTGGCGGTGCTCGCTTCGCCGCACGCTGTCGTGCTGCGTGGCGTCTGCCTGGCATGAGCTCTGCCCCCGCGCCGCTGCGGCGCGATGGTGACCGGGTGTGGGTGGCGACGGTCGAGGCGTCGTACGACGCCGCGTACCGTCGGGCCGTGGAGGGCTCACGCCCCCGCCTGGCGCAGTGGAACCCCGTCGAGCCGCACGTGCTGCCCACCGTCGTGAGCAACCAGTCGCGGGGCTACCGCTCGTTCCTGGTGCACGCCCGCGACCCCGAGGGGTCGCACGGTCTCGTCGGCAAGGTCAACCTCAACTCCGTCGTGCGCGGGCGTCTGCTCTGCGCGACCATCGGCTACGACGCCTTCGACCCGTATGCCGGGCGGGGCCTCTTCACCGAGGGTCTACGGCTGGTCGTGGCCCTGGCCTTCACCCCGGAGAGCGAGGGCGGGCTCGGCCTGCACCGGCTGGAGGCCAACGTGCAGCCCGGCAACACCCGGTCGGCCGCCGTGCTGCGCCGGCTCGGTTTCACCCACGAGGGGTTCTCGCCGGGCTACCTCTGGCTTGGCGACACCACCGGGCAGTCCCGCTGGCGCGACCACGACCGCTATGCCGTCCTCGCCGATGAGTGGCCCGCCCAGCCGTTCCTGCGGCGACGAGCCCCTCGCGTGGGGGTGCTCGTCACCGGGGGGTCCGGCCGACGGTCAGTGGCGACCGCCCTCGCGTGGGAGCTGGGCCTCCCGCTGTACGACGAACGCGTGGTGCCCGACAGGGCGCTGCTCTGGAGGCTGCTGCGCGACGCCGTCTGCGGTGGCGTCGTGGTCTGCGCCGCCGATGAGGCCGACTGGGCTGCGGCCGGGTTCGACGAACCCGGGTCCGTCGTGACGTGCGGCGATGATCCGTATGAGGCCGCGGCCGTGGCGCGGCTCGCGCTCGAGGTGCGAGCGCTCCACGCCTGAGCCGATGGCGCCCCGGGCGCCCGGCATCGGGGACCAAGGGGGCTGAGGCTGCGAAGGGGACCTCTGTCTGCGGTGTTGCTGCCGGCAAGTATGGGAACTTCCCGACCTGGCGACGTCCCCGGCCGGCGTGGGTGCCGAAGCCGAGGACGTCGCCCTGGTGGGCAGGGTCAGTGCAACGGCGTGACTGAGCGCACCGAGCCGTTCTGGTTGAGCAGCACCTGCTTGCCGTTCGACCGGGTGAAGTCGAACAGCCCGTTGAGGCGTCCGGCCCGGGCGTCGAAGGCCGAGTCGCCGAGGCGGGGGAGGAACCAGTTGTCCTCGACGAACTTGGTGATCGAGGTCTGCTCGGTCGGGGCGTGGCTGACGAAGTTCGTCTTCGCCCAGGGCGACACGACGAGCAGGGGCAGCCGCGGGCCGGGCCCGCACCGGTCCTGGTAGCCGCCCAGCACGGGGGCACCGGAGGCACTGCACCACGACGTGTCCGTCGCCGGGTCCTGCGAGCCGGACCGCACGGGAGTGGTGACGTGGTCGTACCAGCCGTCCGAGTCGTCGTAGGCGATGACGACCGCGGTGCTCTTCCACTCCGCTGACTTCTGCAGCGTGTTGATCGTGCTGACGAGGAAGTGCTGCTCGTCGATCGGGTCGCTGTAGGCGGCGTGACCGTCCTGGTACTCCGGGGCCTTGACGAAGCTGACCGCCGGGAGGGCGTCCCGGCGGGCGACCTTGTACAGGTCGCTGAGGTCGTACTGGTGGTTGGCCTGGTCGCTCTGGCCGATCATCGACACCGAGCTGGGGGGCAGGTGGTGCGGGTTCGCCGTCGAGGCGAAGTAGGCGAACGGGTTGTGGTGCGGGCTGTAGTCGAGCGACGGCACGCCTGCGACGTTGGTGTGGGCGGCGCCGCACACGGCGTGTGGCGTCGAGGCGCTGGCCGCCACGGTGGGCCGGAAGCCGCCCTGGAACCAGCCCCAGCTGACGCCCTTGGCGCTCAGCAGGTCGCCGACGTTCTGGTCCCCACCGGTCGCCCCCGCGAGGTTGTAGCTGCTCGTGCGGTTCTTGTTCGAGCAGTCGTCGAAGGCGGGGTCGGGGTCGTTGATGACCGTGCCGACACCGTTGGCGTCGGGGTGGGCGATCGCGTAGGCGTCGGTGGTCGGGACGCCGTCGGGCGTCATGGCCCGGAAGCCGTGGGTCTGGGCCGCTGCGAGGTTGAGGGCGCCCGGCGTCGAGGGCCCGAACGTCGAGCCGAAGCTGTTGTCCGACATGGCGTACTGCTGGGCGTAGTTCCACAGGCCCGTGACGGTGTTGCCGTCGTAGTAGTCCATGACCAGGCCAGGACTGCCGTAGAGGGGAGCCCCACAGGTGTCGACGCTCGTGTTCTCGACGAACTTGTCCATCGCCCCGCCGTTCACGGCCTTCTGCTCGGCGGTGTAGTTGTGGTCCTGGTCGCAGGTGACGGACTGCGCCGGCGTGAGCCGGGTCGGGTAGGCCGAGTTGGGGTTGCTCACCAGCAGACCCGACGACTGCAGGGTGTTGGCCCTGGGCGTGCTGCTGACGGCACGGAAGGTCGTGCCGTCGGTGTTGGTGGCGTTGGGGTAGGTGCCGAAGTAGTGGTCGAAGGAGACGTTCTCGTCGAAGATGACGACGAGGTGCTTGATCGGGCTGGCGGTCCGTGCGTCGGCGCCGGGGCGCGGCTGCGCCGAGGAGGGGGCGGCGCCGAGAGT
>JALYVC010000159.1 GCA_030853445.1 Actinomycetota bacterium
CCACGACCAGCTGGTCGTGGTGGGTGACCGAAGTCGGGGTCGAGGTCTAGGGGCACACGACCGCGTGCGCCCACCGCACCCGGATGCGGGAGGAGTCACGCCATTGAGGGTCGCGCTCGACGTAGGCCCGCAGGGCGTACTTCGTCTCCCGCGCCTGCTCCACCGGGTCGCTGGCGACCTCACGGCCGCGTCGGCGCACCCACCACCTCCCCTCGTCGTCGGTGCGCACCGAGCCACCCTTGACCTCGAGCACGACGATGCCGGCGCCCGGGGCGAGGACGACGAGGTCGGCCTCGTGGTCCTTCTTCGCGTCGGTTGGGCGCAGGTTCGACAGCAGCACACAACCCTGCGGCAGCTGACCGCGCAACCGCTCCCACACGGCCTGCTCCGACCCCGTCTCGAAGCTCGGCTCCTCCGGCCGGCACCGCACCACCATGTCGACTCCCCCTGGCCCGTCCCCCTCGGCCCGCCGTTGCCCGGCATCGTGGCACGAGGGGGCGACAGGGCGTCGGAGGTCGGACCTCGCCAGGCTCAGGACGTGATGCCGAGGTGCTTCTCGAGGTTGCCGGCGAAGCGGTGACCGGTCTGGCTCATGACGGTCCGCATGACCCCCTCGACGGCGGGAGCCGAGAGCCTGGGTAGTGGCAGCTCGACGGTCAGGACGATCCGGATGGCGAGGTGGGTGCCTTCCGGGTGGTCCTGCAGCACGTAGGAGCCGCTGGCGCCCGCCCGCTCCTGCTCGCCCGCGGGAGGCTCGTGGTCGTAGGCGATGCGGGTCGGTGGCTCGAACCGCATCCGCTCCGTGAACGACGGGTCGACGGTCGCGCCGAGCACGCTGAGGCTCGCGAGCTTCCAGCGCCACAGGTCTCCATACGTCTCGATCGACTGCAGCAGCGGGGTGAGCCGGGGCAGGACCTCGGGGTCGGTGATCGCCGCCCAGACGTCGGCCTTCGACGCCCTGACCACGGCGCTCGACTCGTTCCTCGCTGTGAAGCTCGCCATGGTCAGCATCCTTGTCGATCGGGAACGGCCGCCCACTGGCTGCGCGGGGCAGGTACCCCCGGGTCGACAGCACCACACTGCCCGGTCCCGAGCGGGTCACCGCGAGCGGGGTCACCGGGTCGTCCCCCGCCCTGTGGATGACCCGGGTCCGCGGTCGACGCACTGCCTAGGCTGGTGCCCATGCGAGAGGCAGAGGGAGGCGGGCTGACCTTCGCCGTGGTGCTCGAGCAGCTCGGTGAGGCGGGGCGGGGCGTGCGCGCGGTCACCCAGGTGGCGCAGACGGGCGCTGTCGAGGCACTGCCCCAGGGTCTGTCACTGGGCCACGACCGACTGACCGCGGTGCTCCACGACTTCTGTGGCCGGTGGGACCGCGGGCTCTCGCTGCTGGTCGACGACAGCATCGCTATGGCCGACGCCCTCGAGTCGACCGCCGCAGACTACGGTCGCCGTGACGACGAGATGCAGCTGCGGTACCTCAGCGCCCCCCGCGGCTGAGGCAGGCGACGCACGCGGCCGCTCACAGCTTGGTCTGGTTGGCCTGCAGCTGGGCGTTGAAGGACTGCAGCGTGGCGCGGTCCCACGTGGTGTAGCCGACCGGCAGCTCGATCGACAAGGCACCGATCTGCACGGCCGAGCGCAGCGCCTGCTTCCAGTCGGTGATCTTCGCGTTGGTCGCGGTCTGGATGTAGATAGGCGCCTTGAGGCTGCTCATCATCGCGTAGAGCGCGGTGTACGACGCGCCGCGCGTGCCGCTCTTCATCGAGTTGTTTCCCAGGACACATCGCTGGCCGAGCTCCTGGATGCAGTAGGTCGCGATCTCCTTCGGGACGACGACGCTGGAGCTGGCGCTCGCGGCGGTCTTGTCGTTGGACCCGGTCGCGCTGATCGACTGGTAGGGGTTGAAGGCCATCGCCATGTTGGTCGTGGGCCAGTCGGCCTTGACGAAGTCGATGGTCTTGCGCAGGCACTGCTCGTTCGACGCGTCGGTGTAGCCCTTGCTCTTGGCCTGGGTCGTGTTGCTGGTCACGTTGAACTGCCGGATGAAGGGCTCGGCGAAGTTGGTCGTGCACATGCCGGCCACGACCTCACGCACCTGGGAGACGGGGTCGTACCTCGCCCCCAGCTTGGCATCGAAGGCCCGGTAGAGCGACTGGAAGGCGGGGCCCCAGAAGACAGGGACGGTGTAGGACTTCGGGCCTCCGTTGCCCGCCGCTCCCTGCCACGGCAGGCTGCCCCCCTGCTTGAGCACCCAGGCCGGCGAGTTGTAGCCGGCGTAGACCCGCATCCGCACGGGGAGGTCGTGCTCCTTCGCGAAGGCGAGCTGCTGGTCGATCTTGGCGGTGTCGAAGTCTCCGGGGCCGTCCGGCTGCACGTCCTTCCAGAGCACCTGGATGACGAAGCCCTGCACGAGCGGCTTGCCGTCGTAGGACAGCAGGTCGGTCTCGGGCGGGCCCTTGCGGTCCATCAGCCCGACGATCCAGGGCTTGGACCCGTCGGTCGCGGTGGTCCCGGTGGTCGCAGGGGCTGACGACGTGGGCGTCGGCGACGACGTCGAGCCTGAGCAGCCGGCGACGACGAGCATCACCAGGGCGGCCGCGGCCGAGACGAGGCCGATGCGACGTCGATGATGGGTGTCTGAGGTTCTCACCGGCTCACCTCACCCCGTCCATGATCGAGACGGGTACGACGAACCTGTGCTGCACCTGTGGTTCCGGTCACCACCGGTCGTGCACGTGCCCACGGATCTCGTCGTCGTAGAGGTCGCGCAGCTGCCCGAGCGTCTCGGCGGAGAGCGGGTCGAGCCCCGCGGCGGCGGCGTTGCCACGCACCTGAGACTCGTTGCGAGCGCCGGGGATGACGGTGCTGACGCCCGGCTGGTCGAGGATCCACCGCAGGGCGACCTGGGCGGCAGGGCGCGGGTCGGCGATGCGGCTCACCTGGCGTGCGGCACCGACGCCGACGTCGAAGGGCACCCCGGCGAAGGTCTCGCCGACGTCGAAGGCCTCGCCGCCGCGGTTGTAGCTGCGGTGGTCGCTGGCCGCGAAGGTCGTGTCCTCGTCGTACTTCCCCGAGAGCAGACCGCTGGCCAGGGGAACCCTCGCGATGATGCCCACCCCCGCCTCACGGGCGGCAGGGAGGACCTGCTCGAGGGGCTTGCGCCGGAAGGCGTTGAGGATGATCTGGACCGTGGCCACACCGGGCCGGGCGATGGCGGTCATCGCCTCGTCGCACGTCTCGACGGACACGCCGTACGCCGCGACGACACCCTCGTCGACGAGGGTGTCGAGGGCGTCGTAGACGCTGCTGTCGGAGTAGACCGCGGTGGGCGGGCAGTGCAGCTGCACCAGGTCGAGACGCTCGACCCCGAGGTTGCGGCGGCTGCGGTCGGTCCACCCCCGGAAGGCCTCGAGGGTGAAGGCCTCGGGCACGAGCGGGTCGGCCCTGCGGCCCATCTTGGTGGCGACGGTCAACCCGGCGTCGGGGCGCTCCCGGAGCAGGCGCCCGATGAGGGTCTCGCTCCGACCGTCCCCGTAGACGTCGGCGGTGTCGAGGAAGGTGACGCCCGACTCGACCGCGGTATGGAGCACCGCCATCGCCTCCGACTCGTCGACGTCGCCCCAGTCGGCGCCGAGCTGCCAGCAGCCCAACCCGACGACGGAGACGTGGCGACCAGTGCGACCGAGCTGACGAGTGTCCATGCCCCGACCCTAGGGCGCGGCGCGGTGGTGTGCCGAACGGGGCGACGCGATCAACGTTCGCAGACCACGCCGTCGCTGTCGGCGTCGCGGTACCAGTCGTACTCCGGGTCCCGTCCGCGCACGTAGGGGCCGAGCCCCGCCGCGATGGCTGCCTTGCACGTGCCCATGTCGGGGTCGAGCGACGGCGGCGGGGGAGGTGGGGGCGGCGGGGGAGGTGGGGGCGGCGGCGCGGTCGCTCGGGTAGACGCCTCGGCGGCGGCCTTC
>JALYVC010000189.1 GCA_030853445.1 Actinomycetota bacterium
ACCGGCTCCTACACCGATCCGTCGTCCTCGACATCAACGGCGACTCCTACCGCCTGCGCGACCACCACGCCCGCACCCACACCCTGCGCACCGCAGCAGCCCACCATGGCTGACCCCACCCCCGGCAGCCCCGGCAGCCCCGGCAGCCCCGGCAGCCCGGACAACCCGTGCGACGACGACAGCACGACGACCCCGCCCACCCTGACCGACGGCCCAACCCGGCCACAGTGCCCGGTGTGCTGGACCCCGTTCACCCCGACCGGACGACAGCGCTACTGCACCGACAACTGCCGCAAGACCGCCTGGTCACGCCGCCACACCCGCGCCGTGGTCACCACCGAAACCGCTGTCCCCCAACCCATTCGACGCCGTGACGTCACGATCTACTCCTGCCCCAGCTGCGAGACCCGCTACCACGGGCAGCAGTGGTGCCACGACTGCAACCAACCCTGCACACGCATCGGCCTCGGCGGGACCTGCCCCCACTGCGCCGAACCCGTCGCGATCACCGACCTCATCGACACCCCCACCACCAGCCCCATCCGCTAACCTCAGCACCACCACAGGGTGGGGAAAATCGGTGAGCAACCCTGGGGACTTTCGGTGAGCGGCATCAGCGGAGCAGCTCGACCAGCAGAGCCCGGCACCATGCCCACCGAACGACAAAGCAACCCTCACTTCCACGACAGCCCCCACGCCGAACACTGCTCGGCCACCGCAGCCTCGGTCACCGCACCCCCGTCAAGTTTCATGCCCTCTACAGAGGCTGCACACGAGGCCTAGGACCCGTCCACTACCGGAGTCAACCAAGGCAAGGGCAAACCCGTCGCCTCCGGACACACGGTCGCCAGACTCGACCGGGAGTACAGACACCCATCCACATATCGTCGACCGGGTCGTCATCCCTGGCAACGAAGCCTGACCGCCAAGCCTTCTCCGTCAAGGTGGAGCCAGTTCAGACCGTCACGGTGGAGCCAGTTCACCTTGACACAGTCACGCCCCCTCGCGGCGGCCGGGGTCGACGTCGGCCCGCCGTACCCTGCGTCGAACCGTCTCGGACGCTACCCCGGCTGCCGGGCCACGGCGGCTGACGAGGCCCAGAGCGAGGCGTACTCCCCGAGGTGCTCTCAGTCGCCCGCCGGACCGCGAGCAGTCGGAGGTCCGGATCGACCTTCTTCGGCATGTGCTCATCCCTCCGGACTCAGAAAGGGGCGGCACTGAGCCGCACTGAGCCGGGGTCGTTTCACGCTGGGCTTATGAGCGGCGGAGTCGAGTGACTGCTCGTAGCCTGGGCTGGTGGCGATAGGTTCATCTGGTGCCTACATCTGAATCGTCCGGACGCCGCCGCCTTGACGTGACTGGTGTCGAGCTTGTTGGCGGAACCGAGAATCGTGATCTGGTCATCAGCGACCCGGACCCCTCCTGGCCGCAGCTTTTTGCCCGACACGCGGATCAGATCTGCGCTGCTCTCGGGATCCCGGCACGGGAGGTTGAGCATGTGGGTGCGACCTCGGTCCCAGGGCTGGCGGCCAAGCCGATCATCGACATCCTGGTGAGCGTTGAGGACATCACCGCGGAGAAGGGCTACCTTGAGCCCCTCCTGCGCGCCGGATATCAGTTGCGCGTGCGCGAGCCCGGGCACCGCATGCTCAGGACACCTGCCGTGGATGTGCACATACACATCCACGAGTCCGGTGACCCTGCGGCGGTCGACTATCTACTTCTGCGGGACCACCTTCGACGCGATTACGTAGATCGGAAGCTCTACGAGAGCACCAAGCGTGAGCTTGCCCAATCCGACCCGGCGGATGTGGAAGCCTACGAGGACGCGAAGACCGCAGTGATCGAACAGATCAGGCGACGCGCCACGGGGGACGTCGTGAGCACCGACCGGAGGCATCCCGTAGCGGAAGTACCTGCCGGTTCCACTTGGCCGGGGCTTACCGATCAATCGCATTCGAGGTGGTACATCGAACGCTTCCATGAAATGGCCGCGCGTGGGGACGACCTCCACGGGGAGGCACGTCTGGTCGATGCTCTCGCGCCACGTCGAGCGCGGCTCCTTGACGCTGGGTGTGGCCCAGGACGACATGGCGGGTACCTCGCCGAGCGCGGTCACCAGGTCGTCGGGGTCGACATTGATCCCGTACTCGTCGCAGCCGCACGCACGGAGCACCCCAGAGCGACCTGGGTCGTTTCGGATCTCGTGCGGCTGGACCTCGTCGCCCTCGGCGAAACCAGGATGTTCGACGGCGCGTTTATCGTCGGGAACGTCATGGACTTCGTGACCCCGGAGTACCGGGCGACCGTCTTGGCGCGAATCGCTGCTCACCTTCGGCCTGATGCCTTCCTTGTCATCGGCTGTCGCGCTGATCACGACTTCACGGCTGATGATGTGGACACGGCGCTTGCCGGGTTAGATCTGACTCTTGAACACCGATTCGCAACATACGACCTCCGTCCTTGGCAGGCCGACGCACCGTTCAGCGTGAGCATCGTCCGCAACCGGGGAGCCCACTGACTTCGCCATCTGGGCAGCTGACTCTCGACACGGCCGGACCAGCCGTGTGGTGTGGGCCTCATCCACACCAAGGAGCGCGCGCGACGCCGGAGCGTGTCCATAAGGACCGCCGATGAGGAGGCAACGCGACTGCCGGTCCCGACAGCACGGTTTCGCCCCATCTTCGGTCTCGGGTCGCGCTCACGATGCCCCGATCATGCACCAGCGCACCCGCTGTTCGCTGGCTCAGCAACCCACCCACGGATGAGTCACAAGAGCCTAAAAGGAGTGAGGTAGCACCGGGTATAGGTAGTCAGGCTGCCAGTACGCCTTGTACCCGTAGTGGCCGTAGACCGCGTTGTGGTAGTCGCGGTCGAAGGTCAGGTCAGGGTGGTAGGGAGGCGACTGCACGACGTGATCACGTGAGTGGTTGATGCGCACGTCGTGCTCGGTGATCTCGGTGATGGCATCAACGGGGAGGAAGGACCGTTTTCGCACGAAGCCGAGGAAGCCACCGTGATCGACGAGCAGGAAGCGGACCTTTCTATCGCGGACGTCGAGGAGCAGGTCAACCACCGTGCCGATGTCATTCCCTTCCTCGTCCTTCACTTTTCGCCCGCGAAGATCGTCGGCTAGGTCGGCGACCGCCCCCTGGCTCTCGCTCAGCTTGATGAGGGTGTGCTTGTCCTGCGCTGACATCGAAGGCTTCCTCCCACGCTCGGGTAACAACGACTCATACAGACCACGATACGACCCCACCTACGGAGACGCCCTCTCCTAGCGCGTTGTCCGGCGGAGCCAATGGTTGTGGGGGTGATATCAGACCCGATCTCCCCTCCGGGCGGAATGGTCATGACCATGATCCGGACACGCTCCCCGGACTACAGCGCGCGTCGGAGTTCCGCCCACTGGACGAATGGTCCCAGCGCAAGGTCGCAACGCCACAGCGGTGCTCATCCAAGACCTCCGTTCTCGTGCTGACGGCGCCGTGATGCTGGGCCTCGACGGCGGCGTCCCGCGCCGAATCGTTGAGCCTCAGGTATCCCAAGATCGGCCCACTGTCGTGGCCCACCCCAGGGGTGGGTGCAGGGTTACCTCGGGAAACCGGCCGGGGTTAGGTAAGACTGGATTAGGCGGTGCGCCCGCTTCGGTGATCAGAGCGGCAAGACGGTCAAGGGCGTCGAGTCCGGTGCTGGCTCCTTGTTCGTCCACGACGGCAAGGTCCTCGTGCGTCTCGAGCTCGTTCCATTGCGTACGCCAATCGCGGATCCGACGGTAGGCGCTGGTGGTGATAGGTCCGCGGCTGAGACTGACGGCATAGCCGAATCGGCGGAGAGGGTCTGAGGTTGAGTGGCCTCGGCGGATGGCTCCGGCAATCAGGCGACGCAGCACTTCGGGGTCACCGATGTTCGCGCCGCGGGTCCAGTAGGCGGTCATCAGCAGTTGTCGGACGTCGTCTGACACCCCGGCTCCGACCGCTTCGGCGAAGGCGGCCACCGAGCCTTGGGTGTGCGGCGTCATCGTCGGCTTCTTCCAGACCAGCACCTCGCCGGGAAGGAGCCGCTCGTTGACGGAGCTCATCGCTTGGTCGGCCGCGGTGGAGGACGGCCCGGTGAGAGGAGCACCCATCACGGACAGATGAGGATGCAGTTCTACGGCTCGCCACTCGATGTCGACGTCAACAGCTTTGAGCGCGTCGATCCGATGGCTAGCCAGACAGCCGTTGGGGCTGCTGAAGTCCCCGTAGACGAGAAGCTTTCCGTGCGATGAGTGCTGTTCCTGACCGGTGCTCAGGTGGCCTCGTCGGGCCAGCTCGGGTCCGGAGGCGTCTGGGAATGGTGCTGGCGTGACCACGTTCTGTGTCGGTGCCCCTAGTGGTGCTCGTGAGTCATCCATGCGCCACCTCCGCAGTGCCGAGTGACGGCAGCTGAACCTCCTTGACGCCTCCCACGACGCGGACCGGACACACCGGTACCGGCGTGAGGTCTGGCGGTCCGGTGGGCAGGTCGAAGCGGGATGCGTGTATCCAGCGCTCCACCAAGCCGTCCTCGAGGTCACCTTCGGAGAGGCGCACCTGACCGTGACTGAATTCATCCTCCACTGCAGACACATGAGGACCGCTACGGGCCAGACAGATCGTGTGGCCACCAGGATCCGGGTGGGTTGCAGTCTCGTCGTCCCACTGGTTCGACGAACCGGCCAAGGACCACTTGTTCTCATCCATTGGTGTCGTCCTCCATTCGTCTCGATTCGAGCCCGGTGACGCAGACACTGGCTAGTCGCTCCACGGCCACAGGCCACTGGCCCGCATGCAAGTCTCGGCCGAGTCCAGCAAGGGCCCGGCTTCTACTCCAAGACCGTCGACCACCCAGGCTCGCCAACCCTCAGCGGTCAGGCCCTCAGCATCGGCACCCATGGCCAACCGTGCCAGATCCTTGACGTACGGCGAACACCCCGCACGGTCCAATCCCTCTACGTCGTTACGTGGATCCTCCAGAATCTCGTGGTGGTGCTGTAGGAGACAACCCTTGGCTTCCGCGAGGACAACGCGGACCTCGCCCAAGTACTGCGTCATGTCAGTTCCATTTCCTGAGGGGGCAAAGGCGACGACTAAAGTCTTGACGGTACGGTCGTGCACCTGACAGTGCCGAAGCTAGACAACTGCCGAAAGCAGCGGGATCTCCTGGCCCGCCGACCTCAGAGCCTCGCGGCGAGAAGGGAACCCGTGCAGGTTTCCTATTGACGTCAGCAGCGACGCCCAAATGGGCCACGGGTACCGTCTGGGACCCGTCGCCTCGCATCCAGGTGTCACAGTCGACTGAATACTGGCCGGCTTGAGACGCTCGAGGCCTCGAAGAAGCGTGGGAGGGCGATGCCCTGGCGGAGTGGCAGCGGTCGATCACTGATGTGGCGGGAGAGAGAACCTCGCCCGCCCCTCCATCAGTGGTGTCGAGACTCGGGGGCGCACGCAGTCGCCCTCCTACCCGCAGGTTCGTCCCGGTGATTGTGAGCAGTCCGGAAAAGGACGAAGCACCGATGAACATGGCGATCCTCACCATGAGGCGATCACCGAATCGTCCCACCCGGAGCGAATGCTCCTGCACGGCAGCGGCGGACAGCTGACCGGCTTTCGGACCCACTGGTACTCCCAGTTCGTCAAGACTACAGCAGGAGGAGGGTCCAGGACCGCTGCCCTTACGGGACGACGTACGGGCAGAGCGGTCATCCCTCCTCATCGCGCCAGGCCAGGAGCTGACGGCTCCACCACCACTGGTCGACACCACTGCCCCCGGGGTGCAGCGGACTACTGCCTCCTGGGGCCTCAGGTTTCAAGAGCCGGATTGCTCGAACGAACCTCTCCACGGCCTCGAAGCCGCTCGGCCCGAGCCCCACGCCCGGGGCGCACCAACCTGGGCCAGGTCAGACGAGAGACCCGCGCGGGTGGCTGCGCCCCAGGAGTGCGGCACGCCAGCGTCACGATCGGGGTCAGCGAGCCGACCGTGATCAGGATGACCCCGGCTGGATCGACACCCCCTCTTGGCTGCGGCAGGGGAGGTCCGGGGCGGACCGGGTCGGGATGATCCGTTGAGTGACGCCATCTGGCGGGTCGTCGCCTCGCCCGGTGCGGCCGCGATCGGCGTCGCGGTCACGGCCTGGGCCTGGGCCTGGGCGAGCAGGATCGCATACCTATTCTGATGCTGGGTGTGCAGCCCCAGCATGGCCGTCTTCGGCGGCATCCAGGAGATGTCGAAGGACGTAATGCAGGATTCCGCCATGGCGGAAGTAAGCCTTCTCGGCGGGGGTGTCGATGCGCACCTTGGCGGCGAACTCTCGGGTCGCATCATCGTTCTGGGCACAGATGGTGACCCAGTCGGGGACCGTCTGTGCGCCGGTCAGGCCCACGATCGAAAAGAGCTCCTCCCCGGTGAGTCCGATGCTCTGCGCTGACTCACCCTGCTGGAACTGCAGCGGAAGCACACCCATGCCGATGAGGTTCGAACGGTGGATCCGTTCGAAAGACGTTGCCAGTACCGCCTTGACTCCGAGCAGGAGCGTCCCCTTCGCGGCCCAGTCCCGTGAGGATCCCGAGCCGTAGTCGGCGCCGGCGATCACCATCAGCGGTACACCCTGGTTGGCGTAGCTGGTGGCAGCGTCGAAGATGGTGTTCTGCTCGCCCCCCGGCAGGGAGCGGGTCATGCCGCCTTCTACCCCGGGAAGGAGCTGGTTACGCAACCGGATGTTGGCGAACGTGCCTCGGATCATGACCTCGTGGTTTCCTCGCCGGGAGCCGTAGGAGTTGAAGTCGCCCGGTGCGATGCCCTGCTCGATCAGGTATCGACCTGCGGGTGAGTCCTTCTTGATGGCGCCGGCGGGTGAGATGTGGTCAGTGGTCACCGAGTCACCGAGTAGCACCAGCACCCGCGCGTCGACGATGTCCTCGAGTGGTTCGGGCTCTCGGGGCATACGGTCGAAGAACGGGGGCGAACGGACGTAGCTCGAGGAGTCCTGCCACTGGAACATGTCTCCCGAGGGAAGGTCGAGGCCCTGCCACCTCTCGTCACCCGAGAACACATCAGCGTAACCCTCGGTGAACATCTTGGCCTCGACGAACCTCTCCACGATCTGACGCACCTCGTGTGGGCTCGGCCAGATGTCACGCAGGTAGACCGGCTTGCCGTCCTGGTCGTGCCCGAGCGGGTCGCTGGTCAGGTTCACCTGCATGCTTCCGGCGAGGGCGTAGGCGATGACCAGCGGCGGTGACATCAGGAAGTTCATCTTGGTCTGGGCGTGGATCCGGCCCTCGAAGTTTCGGTTGCCCGACAGCACCGAGCTGACGTTCAGGTCGTGGTCGTTCACGGCGTCGCTGACCCAGGGAATGAGCGGACCGGAGTTGCCGATGCAGGTCGTGCATCCGTAGCCGACCAGATTGAAGCCGAGCTGGTTCAGGTAGGGCGTCAGGCCGGACCGGTCGAGGTAGTCGGTGACCACCCGGGACCCAGGCGCGAGAGAGGTCTTCACCCACGGCTTGCTGCTCAGCCCTCGCGCGACCGCCTTCTTGGCCAGTAGCCCCGCGCCCACCATGACCGATGGGTTCGAGGTGTTGGTACACGAAGTGATCGCGGCGATCACCACCGACCCGTGGTCGATGTTCGCCTGGGTGCCATCGTCCAACGTCACGGTCGCGGGGTCCGACGGCCAGGGGTGTGCCTCGACCAGGGAGCAAGAAGCGGTCGGCTGGTCGGCCGCGTGGTCCCCGGTGACCGCTGCCGGGTCGCTGGCCGGGAAGGACTCCGCGGAGGCCTCGTCAAGACCAGCAGGCCCGCTCCTCGACGACGGCTGTCCCTGGTTGGCCAGCAGGCAACGAATCTCATGTTGCGCAGACGCCAACGACATCCGGTCCTGTGGCCGGGTAGGCCCCGCGATCGACGGCTCAACCGAGGCGAGGTCGAGCTCCACGACCTGGGAGTAGACGGCTTCGTGGTCCGGGTCGTGCCACAGGCCCTGGCGCTTGGCGTACGCCTCAACGAGAGCGACGTGGTTCTCGGAACGACCGGTCAGGCGCAGGTACCTCAGGGTCTCGTCGTCGATCGGGAAGATTGCGCAGGTCGAGCCGTATTCCGGGCTCATGTTGCCCAACGTCGCTCGGTTCGCGAGTGGCACGTTGGCCACACCGGGCCCGTAGAACTCCACGAACTTGCCGACCACCCCGGTTCGGCGCAGTCTTTGGGCGACGGTCAGGACCAGGTCGGTCGCGGTGGCGCCGTCGGGCAGTTCACCGGTCAGCTTGAACCCGAGCACCTGCGGGATCAGCATGCTCATCGGTTGGCCGAGCATGGCAGCCTCGGCCTCGATGCCGCCCACACCCCATCCGAGGACGCCGAGCCCGTTGACCATCGGCGTGTGCGAGTCGGTGCCGACCAGGGTGTCGGGGTAGGCCATCAACCTGTGGCCGTCATGCCTGGTGAAGACCACCCTGGCGAGGTACTCCAGGTTCACCTGATGACAGATGCCGGTGTCCGGTGGGACCACCAAGAAGTCATCGAACGCCTGTTGGGCCCACCGCAGCAGCTGGTACCGCTCCTGGTTACGCTCGAACTCCAGGTCGGCGTTGCGGCGGAAGGCGTCCGCGCGACCGAACACGTCGGCGATCACGGAGTGGTCGATGACCAGTTCCACCGGCACCAGGGGGTTGATCTTCTGCGGGTTTCCACCGAATGCCTTCATCGCGTCGCGCATGGCGACCAGGTCGACCACGCAGGGCACACCGGTGAAATCCTGCAGGAGGACGCGCGCGGGCACGAACTGGATCTCGGTGCCGTGCTCGGCGGCCGGGTCCCAGGCGGCCATTGCCCGGACCTGGTCGGCGTGAACGATGACGCCGTCCTCATTGCGCAGCAGGTTCTCCAGCAGCACCTTGAGGCTGTAGGGCAGACCCGCTGCCCCCTGCACCCGGTCCAGCGCGTAGATCTCGTAGGACTCGTCGCCGACCCGCAGATGGTCGCGTGCTCCGAAGCTGTTCAGGGTTTCGTCCACTTCATCTCCTGTGGTTCTGGGTTGTCTGCTCGGATACGGTCACGACGAGCCGGAAAGAGCGCGGGGCTCTCGCGTCCGTCCCGCCGCCGTTCGCGGGCCGCCCGGATATCAGGTCGATGTGGATCGCGGGAGCGCAACGTCGAGGCCGTCGACAGTGGTGCGAACTGGATAGACCCGAGCTGGATGCGTCGCCATAAGACACACAGTCATGCAGGTGGTGAGGTCGAAGCGGGAGCCGTGCGGCCAACCCTCGAGGTGACCGTCCTCGCCCTCGCCCCAGGAGAAGCGGGACGTGGCCGTGGCTACGCTTGCCGAGGATGGCGTAGACCACGTCGCCACTGCGGGCGAGGCAGATCGGGTGCCCGCCCAGGTTGAGGTGCGCCGCATCGTCGTCGTCCAGGTGCTCCGCCGACACCCTCTGCGCCACCTCTTCTAGCGACGCCAACGCAAGTGCGTTCGCGGCTCTGGCGGTGGGCGGGCGGGGGACGGACGTGAACTCCGACGTCGAGCCTTCGCCGTCGGCGTTCAGGTCGACCAGTACCTCCACGGTGGGTCCAACCGGTCCGAGCGCTTGCGATCCGCCGGACGGCGTGCTGGAAGCCGGGCGGGTCCCGCCGTCAGCCCGCTCGATCTGCATGTCGGCCTCCTCGAGCACGCATCAGGGCTCACCGTGCAGCATCGCTGCGAGGACGTCATGGTCGAACCGGGAGATCACGTCGAGCTGGATGCCCTGGGGACATACTGCAGTGCACTCCCCGATCTGGGTGCACCCTCCGAAACCCTCCGCGTCGTGCTGCGCAATCACGGACAGCGCCCGAGAGTCTCGCTCCGGCTGACCCTGCGGAAGCAATCCCAGGTGAGTGATCTTGGCGCCGGCGAACAGCATGGCCGAGCCGTTGGGGCAGGCAGCGACACAGGCGCCGCAGCCGATGCAGGCGGCCGCGTCGAGCGCGTGGTCGTTGCGGGCCTTGCGGACCGGGATGGTGTTGGCCTCTGGTGCGGATCCGGTTGGTGCGCTGATGAACCCGCCTGCCTGGATGATCCGGTCGAACGAGCTCCGGTCGACGACGAGGTCCCTGATCACCGGGAACGGCCGCGCCCGCCAGGGCTCGACGTCGATCACGTCTCCATCGTGGAAGCTACGCATGTGCAGCTGGCAGGTCGTCGTGGCCGCCTCGGGACCGTGGGCAATGCCATTGATGACCAGCCCGCAGGCGCCGCAGATGCCCTCGCGGCAGTCGTGGTCGAACGCGATCGGTTCTTCGCCGCTCACGGTCAGTCGTTCGTTCAGCACGTCGAGGACTTCAAGGAAGGACATCTCCGCTGAGATGTCATCGACAGCGTAGGTGACCATCTGGCCCGTGGTCTGACGGTTCGACTGACGCCATACCCGCAAGGTGACGTTCATCTGATTCTCCCTCGCGCCCAGTCCTGGAAGGTCATGACCGGTTCTCACCCGACCCAACCGAAAAGGATCGAGAAGGGTGGCATGAGGAACCCCACGATGATCACCGTCGCGATCGTGGTGGCGGCGACGTTCAGATGGTGGCGACGGGCCACGCTGGTGTTCGCGCCAAGGTCTGCCAGTGCACTCCACAGACCATGCCTGATGTGGAAACCCAGCGCGAGCAGGGCGACCGTGTAGCTCAGCACCACCCACCACAGACTGAACCCGTTGACCACCCTGAGGTAGGGGCTGTCGGAGGCACCGCCGGGATGGATCGTGTTCGAGGTCAGATGCAGCAGGTGGTAGACGATGAACAGCGCGATCACCACCCCACCCCAGCGCAGCGTGAACGAGGCGTATGTGCGCTGGACGCCCCGGGGGTTCTTTCTGCTCTGGTAACGTCCGCGGCCGCGACCCGCAGTGGCGCCCCGGGCGCGCCGCCACAGGGTGATTGCCGCGTAGATGTGGACCCCCACGCTGAGTAGCAAGACGACCCGGATGATCCAAAGCGCACCGGTATTCGGTAGAAACGGTTCACCGATGGTACGCAGATGATTCGCGTAGTCATCGAAGGCGGCCTGGCCCGAGAAGACCTTGAGGTTTCCGTACATGTGCACGACGAGGTAAAGCACCATGACCAGCCCGGAGGCCGCCATCACTGCCTTCAGCGTGACGGTCGAGCGCAGTGCGGTCGCGGTACGCCGAGAAGACGAGGGGTTGACCAGGCGCATGGGGGCTACCGCAGCTTCGCGACGGTGAGCAGGACCGCTGAGTCCTCCAAGGCCTCCAGGCTGTGCCGGGCGTCGGGCACAAAGATCATGTCACCCGAGCGCGCCTCCCACGACAGCTCACCGCTCGACAGCCGGACCCGCCCCAGCAGCACGTGCACGGTCGCCTCGCCCGGGTTCTCGTGCTCAGCCAAAGATGCCCCCTGAACCAGGCCGATGACCGTCTGGCGCAGGACGTTCTCCCGTCCGCCGTAGACGGTGTCGGCGGCATGTCCACCACCAGCGCGCCGGGCCGCGTCGAGCTGTTGCCGGGCAAGCGCCGCCAGTGAGATCCGTTGCATCCCATGAGTCTGACCACCTTTGCCCCTACCGGGCAAGGGAAACCGGCACCCGTTCCCGTCAGCAACCAGTGCCGTCTCGGCATCGGCCTTCAGGCATGTCAGGACCAATCCAGGCTCACCTTGCCGGCGCGGACCGGCGCATCGACAAGCCGAAACCGGGTATAGCAGCACGACGAGGGCTGGGACCACAGCCAGCCCAGATCGGACCGCTCTATTTGCAGGCGGGTAGGAGCGCTAGTGTCGCGTGCTGCAAGCCTTCTTCCGGTGGGGTGCCGGCTTGGGCGACTATCTCGTCGGCGACATGCCGTGCCATCTTGGTGTGATGGACCAAGCGGGGAGTCTGGACCGTCTGCTGGCGCAGGTGCGGGCCTGCCGGGTGTGCGCGGCCGACCTGCCGGGTGGGGTCCGGCCGATTGTCCAGGTGGGTGTAGGGGCTCCGATCGTGATCATCGGTCAGGCGCCCGGGCGTCGGGTGCATCTCAGTGGCGTGCCGTGGTCCGATGCGAGCGGGGTGCGTCTTCGAGCATGGCTTGGTCTGTCGCAGGAGGAGTTCTACGACCGCTCGCTGGTGGCCCTCCTCCCGATGGGGTTCTGCTTCCCGGGCTCGACGACATCCGGCGACCGCCCTCCCAGGCCGGAGTGTGCACCCCTGTGGCATCCACGGCTGCTTCCGTATCTGGCCTCGGATCGGCTGAACGTGATCATCGGCGCCTATGCCCAACGCCGGTATCTGGTCGAGCGCCGAGCCACGCTCACCCAGACCGTCGCCGCCTGGGAGCAGTTCCTGCCGGACACGGTGGTGCTTCCGCATCCCTCACCGAGGAACCAGCGATGGCTGAGCGTCAATCCGTGGTTCGAGACGGAAGCGGTTCCTGCCGTGCGGCGCCGCGTTCGCCAGGCCCTCCGCCGGCCGACGCCGCTTGAGGGTGAGGTCGCGCCAGTGCCGATGTCGATCGCTCCACTGACGGGCAACCCGTAGTCGCACCCGTTTGCAGAGCTTGTCCTAGGCGGCGTCACCCGGCCCGGGGCCAGATTCCGCTCCGGATTTGCTTCATGGAGCTGGAGCTGGTCAGTGGGACTCGCTGACACTCACCTCGCTGGTCATCACCGAAGGCCACCTGACGACGGCCTGCAGCACCCCGCGATGGACCTCGTCGATGTAGCGGCGAGCCTCGGTGGCAGCTCGGTCGGGGTCGCGCTCGGACAGGACATGGCGCACCCAGTGGCTCGATGAGCTCGTCGAGGACTCTGCTTCGCCCGACGTGAGGCGTAGGGCCCGGATGCGGCTCATATCGCCCATCAACCGCTCGTAGATGGTGACCAGGTAGGCGTTGCCGGTGGCCTCCGCCAAGATGCCGAACGTCGTGTTGACCAGGTCGATGTCGTGCACGGCTGCCTCGTCGCCGAGCGCCTGGGCGTCCACGTCGTCGAAGGCTGCCCGAGCCGCCGTGAGCTGGTCCTCAGTGGCCTGGGCGATACCCAGACGGATCACCTCCGGTCCGACGATGCGCCACACCATGAACAGGTCGTCGATCGACTTGGGTGTCAGCGGTGCGACCCGGTACCCCTTGAAGGGGACAGTGCGGATGAGTCCCTCGTGGTCGAGGCGGGTCAGCGCGTCGCGCAGCGGAGCGGTGCTGACCCCGAGGTCGGCCGCCAGCTGCCTCTCGGTCAACCGCTGCCCGGGTGCCAGCCGACAGGTGATGATCTCGCCGCGCAGCCGCCGGTAGGCCACCTCGTTGAGCGAGACCCGTGGCTCAGGCGTATCACCCACTGCACCCACCTCCCGTCAGGGGTCCGTCCAGGACTGGGTCTTGACATTACCGCAACCGCCCCTCAACATGGCACAAAGTCCTCAGCGAAATTTCGCTAGGTCGACGAAATGGAGCAGCAGCGTGGCTGACACCGCCGACAAGGCAGCGATTATCGAGCTTCTGAACCTCTACGGGTTCGCGCTGGACGCCCAGGCGTGGGACCTCTTCGACCTCGTCTTCGCGCAGGACGTGGTGGCGGAGTTCGGCCCCGCGGGCAACGCCTGGGTGGGGCTGGAGGAGTTCAAGCGGTCCTTCGCTGAGTTCCACGCCACCTTGGACAGCCACCAGCACACGATGATGGGCCAGCTGGTCCACGTCGACGGCGACCGTGCCAACGCGTTCTCTTACGGCAACTGGCTGCTCATCCGCGACTCCGCCGAGGACGGCACCACCTGGACCGGCACGGGCTGGTATGACGACGTGCTCGTGCGCACCGCCGCCGGCTGGCGGATCACCCACCGGGTCTGCCGGCTGCAGAGCTGGACGGGCAACCCGTTCGTCCCGGTACCGAACGCCGAGCACCGACCCGACATGCAGCTCAACGTGCTGAGGGACCACGCCGACGCGGGCAAGGTCGCCTTCCTCACCGCCATCCGCCCGCAGCACCCCCAGCCCTGACACGGAGACCCCCATGACGATCACGTTCGAGCCCGACACCCTCGACGACCGGTCCGCGACGCTCGCCTCCGTCCTGGAGCGGGTGAGAGCCCTCGGGCCAACGCTGCGCGCCGAAGCCCTGGCGGCCGAGAAGGCGGGGCGCCACTCCGACGCCATCATCGCCGCCCTTGACGAGGCCGGGGTGTTCGCCATCGGTAGCCCCGCCGAGTACGGCGGCGCTGAGCTCTCGGTGCGCCAGCAGCTGGACGTCGTCACCGAGGTCGCGAAGTGGGACGGCTCGGCCGGGTGGACCGTCTGGGTGGCTGCCTCCACCAACTGGCTGCCCGCGGGCTGCGGCCCTCGGGTGATCGAGGAGGTCTACGGTCACGACTGGGTCGGGCCCCGGGTCGCCGGCTCCAGCCACTTTCCCGCCTCCAGAGGCAGGGCGACGCGGTCCGAAGGCGGTTGGGTGATCACGGGTGGCCCGTGGACCTTCGGGAGCGACTCCCTGTGGGCGCCGTACACCAACCTGGGCTGCATCGCTGACGACGGCGACGGCACGTACCTCGTCGGGGTCCAGGTCCCCCGCGACCAGCTGCGCTTCCTCGACGACTGGAACGTCGCCGGCATGCGCGCGACCGGCAGTGTGTCCATCGAGCTGCCCGACGACGAGCTCTTCGTCCCCGGGCACCGGGTCACCGACTTCCGGGACGTCACCTCCCGGCGCATCGACAGCGGCCTGGCCGGGTCGTTGTGGAAGGTGCCGTCGCTGGGTTGGGCGTTCAGCCTCATGGCCGGCATGTCCGTCGGTATCGCCCTCGGCGCTCTCGACCGATTCCTCGAGCGGTCGGTCGGGCGCCCCATCCGCGGCACCACGTACACGAACCAGCTCGAGGCCCCCCTGACCCACCTGATGCTCACCGAGGTGCACAGCAAGATCCGGTCCGCGACGCTCATGGCCCGGGCCAACGCCGACGAGACCGACCGACTCGGCCGGCTCATCGCGCACGGAACCCCGGAGAGCCCCGAGTACATGCAGCACTTCAGCGCCCGGGTCCTGGCCGAGACCGCCTACGCCGCCAAGTGGTGCGCCGAGGCGATCGAGCTGCTGCAGCGCAACTCGGGCTCCACCGCGATCATGGATTTCGAGCCCATCCAGCGGTCCTGGCGCGACGCCCGCGTCATCACCCTGCACGGAGCCTTGAACCTCGAGGCCCTCTCGGAGAACTACGGTCGCCTGATGGCCGGCCTGCCGCCCCACAACTTCGCCGGCATCACCACCCTGGACCGGTTCGCGCCAGCGCCGGCGCCGACGCAGACGACCAGCTGAGCTGACAGCCGTGACCACACCTCGATCAGCGACAATCGACGCCCCAGGCGCCCATCCCCGGCTGTGTTCCCTGACCCTCCCGCCGCGCCGGCCCGGGCAGACGCTGCTCGAGGTGGTCGCCGCACCGCTGAACCCGCTGGACCTGCTGATTGCCTCCGGGGGCTTCCACTCCGCCCGGCACGAGCAGCCCTATGTCCCGGGCAGCGAGTGCGTCGGCGTCGTCGCCCTTTCCGACCGGTACGAGCCCGGCACCTGGGTGTATGCCGAGTGTCACGCCTCGCCGACGACAGCGGGCTCGTTGGCCACCCAAGTGCTCGTCCTCGACGACGACGTCTTGCCGCTGCCGGGCGACGTGGACCCCGTGCGAGCCGCTGCGGTCGGCAACTCCGGCACCGCGGCCTACCTCCCGCTGGTGCACGAGGCCGCCCTTCAGCCCGGAGAGACCGTGCTGGTGCTGGGCGCGACCGGGGCGGTCGGCCAGATCGCCGTCCAGGTGGCCCGACGCCTCGGCGCCGGGCAGGTCATCGG
>JALYVC010000219.1 GCA_030853445.1 Actinomycetota bacterium
GCCCTGCGCCGTCTCGACCGCGCCGGGGTCTGGCGCTCGGCCCCCCTGCGCCGAGGGCTGGCGCTCCTCGCGCTGGTGCCCATGGTGCTGGCCGTCAGCGGGCGGGTCGAGTGGGCCTCGTTGCCCCTGCTGCCGGGCTTCTTCGGTCTGGGCGGTGCCCTGCTCTTCGGCGTCAACGCCCTCTGCCTCGACGCCGCCGGCGCCTGGTGGCGAGAGTCCCTGCCGGTGACCCCCGAGACGCTCCTGCGGGTGCGGACCCGGGTCGTCCTCGAGGTCGTCCTCCTGCCCGCGGCCGTCACGCTCCTCATCGGCGCCGTGCGCTCCGGTCCACCTCCCGGTCCCACACCCGTGGTCGCAGCGCTGGGCGCGATGGTCGTCGTCGTCGCGCGCATCCTCGCCTCGGTGATGCGCTGGTCGGTCACCCGGCCGTATGCCGCCGACCTGCGCCGCCCGCGCGCCACCCCGGCCCCGGCCGGCGCGATGCTCGCCTACTCCCTGCGCCTGACCCTGCACGCAATCGTCTACGGCACCGTGTTCACGGCCCTGTCGGCGCTCTCCTTCCGGCTGGCCTGGGCCCTGCCGGTGACCCTGGCGCTGGCCGTGCTCTTCGTGCTGCCCTCCGTGGTCAGTCTGCGACGCACCCGTCGACTGTGGCTCGACCCGGTGCGACGCGCCGGCATCCTGCGCACCGTCGGACAGGTGTGAGCCGGGTTGGTCGCGCGACGAGCGCCGCCTACCCTTGTGCAATGCTCACCACCCGCCGCCCCGGAGAGTCGCTCTTCACCGACCTCGAGCCGCTGCTCGAGCGCGTGAGCAAGCCGATCCAGTACGTCGGCGGTGAGCTCAACTCGACCGTCAAGGACTGGAACTGTGGCGGCTACGGCCCGGGCGGTGAGGAGCTGACCACCCGCTGGGCGCTGATGTACCCCGACGCCTACGAGGTCGGCGTGCCCAACCAGGGCGTCATGATCCTCTACGAGGTCCTCAACGAGCGTCCCGACGCCCTCGCCGAGCGCACCTACGCCGTGTGGCCCGACCTCGAGGCGCTCATGCGCGAGCACCAGGTGCCCCAGTTCACCGTCGACGGCCACCGAGGCGTGCGCGACGTCGACGTGCTCGGGGTCTCCTTCGCCACCGAGCTGGGCTACACCAACATGCTCACCGCCCTCGACCTCGCCGGCATCCCCCTGCACGCGGTCGACCGCGGCGACGACGACCCCATCGTGCTCGCCGGCGGCCACGCCGCCTTCAACCCCGAGCCGGTCTCCGACTTCATCGACGCCGCGGTCGTCGGCGACGGCGAGCAGGCCGTCCTCACCATCACCGACGTCATCCACGACTGGAAGGCGCAGGGTCGACCCGGCGGTCGGCACGAGCTCCTGGTGCGCCTGGCGCGCACCGGCGGGGTCTACGTCCCCGCCCTGTACGAGGTGTCGTACCTCCCCGACGGGCGCATCCAGCGCGTCGCGCCCAAGCCCGGCCTCTCCGGGGTGCCGTGGCGGGTCTCGAAGCACACGGTCATGGACCTCGATGCCTGGCCCTACCCCAAGCAGCCGCTCGTGCCGCTGGCCGAGTCGGTGCACGAGCGGATGTCGGTGGAGATCTTCCGCGGGTGCACCCGCGGCTGCCGCTTCTGCCAGGCGGGCATGATCACCCGCCCGGTGCGCGAACGCTCCATCACCGGCATCGGCGAGATGGTCGAGCGCGGCCTGGCCGCAACGGGGTTCGAGGAGGTCGGCCTGCTGTCACTGTCGTCTGCCGACCACTCCGAGATCGCCGACCTGACCAAGGGTCTCGCCGACCGCTACGAGGGCACCCAGACGGGGCTGTCGCTGCCGTCGACGCGCGTCGACGCCTTCAACATCGACCTCGCCAACGAGCTGACCCGCAACGGTCGCCGGTCGGGGCTGACCTTCGCCCCCGAGGGCGGGTCGGAGCGGATCCGCAAGGTCATCAACAAGATGGTGACCGAGGAGGACCTCATCCGCACGGTCGCCGCGGCCTACGGCGCCGGCTGGCGCCAGGTCAAGCTCTACTTCATGTGCGGCCTGCCGACCGAGACCGACGAGGACGTGATGCAGATCGCCGAGGTCGCCAAGCGGGTCATCGAGACCGGCCGCCAGGTGTCGGGGCGGCGCGACATCCGCTGCACCGTCTCGATCGGTGGGTTCGTGCCCAAGCCGCACACGCCCTTCCAGTGGGCCTCTCAGCTCGGGGTCGAGCAGACCGATGCCCGGCTGCAGAAGCTGCGCGACGCCATCCGCTCCGACAAGCGCTACGCCAGCTCGATCGGCTTCCGCTACCACGACGGCCAGCCGGGCCTGGTCGAGGGACTGCTCTCCCGCGGCGACCGCCGTGTGGGCAAGGTCATCGAGGCGGTCTGGCGCGACGGGGGACGCTTCGACGGTTGGAGCGAGCACTTCTCCTACGAGCGGTGGGTGCGCTGTGCGGCGGAGGTCTTCGCCTCAGCGCCGGACTGCGAGGCCGTCGACGTCGCGTGGTACACCACGCGGGAGCGCGAGCAGGCCGAAGTGCTGCCCTGGGACCACCTCGACTCCGGTCTCGACAAGGACTGGCTCTGGGAGGACTGGCAGGACGCCCTCGACGAGACCGAGGTCGACGACTGCCGCTGGACCCCGTGCTTCGACTGCGGTGTCTGCCCCCAGATGGGCACCGACATCGAGGTCGGGCCCACGGGCAAGACCCTGCTGCCGGTGACCGTCCTCGGGGCCGGCCGCGAGCGGATGCTCGAGTCCTAGCCGGACCCCGGCCGGTGCTGGGCCGGGGCCCGGCCAGCAATGCCGGCACCCCGTGTCCGTCCATGACGACGATCCGGTTGGTGCCGGCGGCCTGGGGGAGGTCGTGGACGGGGGCACCCGGTCCGGGGCGGGGGTCAGGGCTGCGCGGTGGTGGGCCTTCGGCATACGGTCGTCGTATGCCGACCCCCATCCCCGACCGAGGCGACGGGAACGGCGCGACGCGCTGGCTGTTCGGGGACCAGCTGGGCCCGCACTTCCTCGACGACCACGACGGGGCAGTGCTGCTCGTGGAGTCCCGTCGGGTCTTCGCGAGGCGCCGCTTCCATCGGCAGAAGGCCCACCTCGTGCTCTCGGCCATCCGGCACCGGGCCCGCGAGCTCGAGGGGCGCGTGGTGCACGTCGGCACCGGCACCTACCGAGAGGCGGTGGACGCCGTCGACGGACGTCTGCAGGTGGTGCAGCCCACGAGCCGGGCCGCGGTCGACCTCGTGCGCCGGATCGCCGACGAGCGGGAGGTCGAGCGGCTCCCGGCCCGGGGCTTCGTGACCTCGAGGGAGGACTTCGCGGCCTGGGCCCGCTCCCGGGGCGAGCGACGCCTGCTCATGGAGGACTTCTACCGCGACGCGCGACGCCGGCACGGGGTCCTCGTCGAGGGTGACGGAGAGCCGGTGGGCGGGCGCTGGAACTTCGACCGCGACAACCGCGAGCCCGCCCCCAGGGGCCGCGTCCGGCTCGGCGTGGCCGAGCCGTGGTGGCCGGCGGAGGACGACGTCGACGAGCAGGTGCGCGCCGACCTCGACCGGTGGGAGGCCGACGGCGACGTCTCGTTCCTCGGCGTGGACGCACCCCGGCGCTTCGCTGCCACCCGCGCCGAGGCCCTCGCCGTGCTGGACGACTTCGTCGTCAACCGGCTGCCCGACTTCGGCCCGCACGAGGACGTCGTGCTCGAGGGGGACGACTGGATGGCCCACTCGCTGCTCTCCGCGCCGATGAACCTCGGACTGCTCGACCCCCTCGAGGTCGTCGCCCGCGCCGAGCAGGCCTTCCATGACGGCGACGTGCCCCTGGCCTCGGCCGAGGGCTTCGTCCGACAGGTCATGGGCTGGCGCGACTACGTCTGGCACCTTTACTGGCACCTTGGCGACGACTACCGACACCTCAACCGGCTGAACCAGCGACGGCACCTGCCGGACTGGTTCGCCGACCTCGACGCCGGGGCCACTGACGCGCGCTGCCTGTCCCACGCACTCGCCGGGGTGAGGGACAACGGCTGGGCACACCACATCCCAAGACTCATGATTCTGGGAAACTATGCGCTCCAGCGGGGTTGGCGCCCCGACGAGGTCACCGACTGGTTCCACCGCGCGTTCGTCGACGGCTACGACTGGGTGATGGTTCCGAACGTCGTCGGCATGTCGCAGCACGCCGATGGCGGGATCATGGCCACGAAGCCGTATGCCGCCGGCGGCGCCTACATCTCACGCATGACCGACCACTGCGGTGCCTGCCCGTTCGACCCGAAGGTCAGGGTGGGGGCCAAGGCCTGCCCCGTGACGGCGGGCTACTGGTGGTTTCTCGAACGCACCAAGGACCGGCTCGCCGGCAACTACCGGATGGCCCAGCCCCTCAAGGGTCTTGACCGGCTGCGCGACCTGCCGCAGCTGGTCGCCCAGGAGGAGGCGCGGGGGTCGGACCCGCCGTGACCGGCCCTGACCGGCCCTGACCGGCTCTGACCGGCTCTGTCAGACCGCGAAGCCGAGGTGGGCCAGCGCCTGACGCAGTAGTACGCCGTGCCCGTTCTCCATCTCGCCGAGCGAGGCCAGGCGCCCGGCCTCCTCCGGTGTCACCCAGGAGAAGTCGAGGGCGTCCTGCTGAGGTGCGCAGTCGCCGGCCACCGGCACGACGAAGGCCAGCGACACCGCGTGCTGCCGGGGGTCGTGGAACGGCGTGACCCCCGGCGTCGGGAAGTACTCGGCCACGGTGAAGGGGTGGGGCGACAGCGGGATACGCGGCATGGCCAGCGGCCCGAGGTCCTTCTCGAGATGGCGCATCAGCGCGTCGCGGATGCGCTCGTGGTAGAGAACCCGACCCGACACGAGCTCGTGGTTGATCGCCCCCTCGCTGGTGGCTCGCAGCAGCAGACCGATGGCCGTCAGTGCCCCCCGGTCGTCGACGCGCACGGGCACGGCGTCGACGTAGAGGATGGGCAGGCGGTCACGGGCGTCGCGCAGCTGCTCGGCGCTCAACCACGAACCCTGGGTGTCGGTCTCGGTCATGGCGTCGTTTCTATCAGCAGCCCGGGGTCCTGCGCCGATCGGGGATGGCCCTGGCAGCACGGCAGGAGCCGACCGCAGCGCCAGGATGAGCCCTCTGACGTTCGCCGCGCTCGCCCTCGTCGGTGTGGTCGCCCCTCATGGGGCCACGGCTCACCCTCCTTTGCCGGCTGCGGGTGGGACCACGCCTGCGCGTCCGGTCGGGTGGCTGAGGGCGACGGGGAGCGGGGAGCGGGGAGGGGGCTGGGTCGACGGGCCGGCCACACGTCGTTGGGTGACCGGCTTGCGGCCCATGGTGCCCCACGACTGCGCCCCACGGGCCTAGGCGGCCGAGGTGTTTTGCCGAGTGTTGCAGCTCCGTGCCTCTTGTGTCGGCCTGCGAGCGTTATGCGTGCCGCCTGCCGTCCCGGATGCCGGTACTGTGGTCGGCAACGACGCTCGAGCCGTCATCAGCGGCGAGTCTCCGGAAGAACGGTCGACCCGGCACACGCCTTGTGTGTGGCGGGAGGCCAGGTAGAACCGGACGGGTGGGCCCGTCAGCGCCTGTGGAAGAAGTGGTCGCGTGCCAGCCCCCCGGGGCGCGGTGTGCGGCAAGCGAGGTGGTACCGCGGTGCGGGCCGGGTCAGATCCGGCGGCGTCGTCCTCGTGGTTGACCGACCCGAGCGACGAGAGCACGAGCAGGAGTCCTTCATGGCCTATCCCCAGGTGACCACCGGCGCGCCCGACGAGGCGTCCGCCCCCGACGGTTGCGCGACGAGCCCGCTGGGTGTCCCGTCCAACCCCCGGTTCCCGCAGATCGAGGAGCGGGTGCTGCGGTACTGGGACGAGGACGGCACGTTCGTCGCCTCCGTCGAGCAGCGCGAGGCCGGGGTCGACGGGGCGAACGAGTTCGTCTTCTACGACGGGCCACCCTTCGCCAACGGTCTCCCGCACTACGGGCACCTGCTCACCGGCTACGTCAAGGACATCGTCCCGCGCTACCAGACCATGCGCGGCCGCCGGGTCGAGCGCCGGTTCGGCTGGGACACCCACGGGCTGCCGGCCGAGCTCGAGGCGATGAGCCAGCTTGGCATCAAGACCAAGGACGAGATCGTCGAGATCGGGATCGAGACCTTCAACGCGGCGTGCCGCGAGTCGGTGCTGCGCTACACCGGTGACTGGCGCGAGTACGTCACGCGACAGGCGCGCTGGGTCGACTTCGACCACGACTACAAGACGCTCAACCCCGACTACATGGAGAGCGTCATCTGGGCGTTCAAGCAGCTGCACGAGAAGGGCCTGGTCTACGAGGGCTTCCGCGTGCTGCCCTACTGTTGGAACGACCAGACACCGTTGTCGAGCCACGAGCTGCGGATGGACGACGACGTCTACCAACAGCGTCAGGACCCTGCCGTCACGGTGGGTCTGCGCCTCAAGACGGGCGAGCTGGCCCTGGTCTGGACGACGACCCCGTGGACCCTGCCCGCCAACCTCGGCATCATGGTCGGGCCCGATATCGACTACGTCGTGGTCGAGTCGGACGTCACGGGGCGCACCGAGCGTTACGTCATCGGTGCGGCACGCCTCGCGGCCTACGCCAAGGACCTCTTTCCCACCGAGGCCGCCGAGACGGGCTTCGACGTCGGCCAGAAGGTGGTCGAGCGGCTCACCGGTGCCGACCTGCTGGGACGCTCGTTCACCCCACCCTTCTCCTACTACCTCGGCCACGAGCGGGCCCACCGCGTCTTCTCGGCCGACTTCGTCACCACCGAGGACGGCACCGGGCTCGTGCACACCGCCGGCGCCTTCGGTGAGGAGGACAAGGTCGTCACCGACCGCGAGGGCATTGAGCCCGTCATCCCCGTGGGTCCCGACGGGCGATTCATCTTCCCGGTCACCGACTACGAGGGCATGCAGGTCTTCGACGCCAACAGCCACGTCATCGACGACCTGCGGGCCGTCACCCGCGGTGAGCAGGCCCACGGCGCAGCGACCGAGGGCACCGTGCTCCTGCGTCGCGAGACCTACGACCACTCCTACCCGCACTGCTGGCGCTGCCGGCAGCCGCTGATCTACATGGCCGTGTCGAGCTGGTTCGTCGAGGTCACCCAGATCAAGGACCGCATGCTCGAGCTCAACGAGCAGATCGCCTGGACGCCCGACCACATCCAGCACGGGCAGTTCGGGCGGTGGCTGGAGAACGCCCGCGACTGGTCGATCACCCGCAACCGCTTCTGGGGCAGCCCCGTCCCGGTGTGGAAGTCCGACGACGCGCGATACCCCCGGGTCGACGTATACGGCTCGTTCGCCGACCTCGAGGCCGACTTCGGCGTCGAGGTCACCGACCTGCACCGGCCGTTCGTCGACCGCCTCACCCGGCCCAACCCCGACGACCCCACCGGGCAGTCGACGATGCGCCGGGTCGAGGACGTGCTCGATGTGTGGTTCGACTCCGGCTCGATGAGCTTCGCCCAGGTGCACTACCCCTTCGAGAACGCCGACTGGTTCGAGCACCACTTCCCGGGCGACTTCATCGTGGAGTACATCGGGCAGACGCGGGGCTGGTTCTACACGCTGCACGTGCTCGCCACGGCCCTCTTCGACCGCCCCGCCTTCTCGTCGTGCGTCAGCCACGGGATCGTCCTGGGCTCCGACGGCCAGAAGATGAGCAAGAGCCTGAAGAACTACCCCGACGTGCGCGAGGTCTTCGACCGCGACGGTGCCGACGCCATGCGCTGGTTCCTCATGAGCAGCCCGATCCTGCGCGGTGGCAACCTCGTCGTGACCGAGCATGGCATCCGCGACGGGGTGCGTCAGGTGCTCCTGCCGCTGTGGAACGCCTGGTCGTTCTTCGCGCTCTACGCCAACACCGCTCGCGGTGGCGAGGGCTACGCGGCCCGCTGGTCGACGGCTTCGACCGACGTACTCGACCGCTACCTGCTGGCCAAGCTGCGCGACTTCGTCCGCGACATGCAGAGCCAGCTGGACGCCTACGAGATCGCCGATGCGTGCGAGACCACGCGTGGCTTCCTCGACGTGCTCACCAACTGGTACATCAGGCGCTCCCGCTCGCGCTTCTGGGGCGGCGAGGAGCCCGACGCCGAGGCCGCCTTCGACACGCTCTACACCACCCTCGAGACCGTGTGTCGCGTCGTCGCCCCCCTCCTGCCCCTCACCACCGAGGAGATCTGGCGTGGCCTGACCGGTGGGCGGTCGGTGCACCTCACCGACTGGCCGGTCGCCGACGACCTCCCTCAGGACGAGGCCCTCGTGGCCGCGATGGACAGGGCCCGCGACATCTGCTCGGTCGCGTCGTCGCTGCGCAAGGCCGAGAAGCTGCGGGCGCGCCTGCCGCTGGCCGGTCTGACCGTCGTCACGACCGACCCCACGGCCCTCGAGGCGTTCCGGGCCGTCGTGCGCGACGAGGTCAACGTCAAGGACATGACCCTCGTCGACCTCGAGTCGGCCAGCGAGGGCGACTTCGGGGTGTCCCAGCGTCTCGGTGTCAACGCGCGCGTTGCGGGGCCCCGGCTGGGCAAGGACGTGCAGACGGCGATCCGAGGCGCCAAGTCGGGTGACTGGTCGGTCGACGCCGACGGCACGGTCACTGCCGGTGGGCTCGCGCTCGTCGAGGGTGAGTACACCCTCGAGACCGTGGTCGCCGCGGGCGACCCCACCGGCGACGGGTACGCGCCGGGCCGCGCCGTGGCCATGCTCCCTGGTGGTGGCTTCGTCGTCCTCGACACCACCATCACCCCCGAGCTCGCGGCCGAGGGCCTCGCGCGCGACGTCGTCCGGGCCGTACAGCAGGCGCGCAAGGAGGCCGGCTTCGACGTAAGCGACCGGATCTCGTTGACACTCAGTGGTTCCGACGCCGTCTGGCAGTCGGTCGTCACCCACCAGGCGCTCATCATGGGCGAGACGCTGGCCGTGCAGTTCGGCGCAGCCGGTGGTGACCGCGAGCTGCCGAGCGTCGAGGGCGCCCACCTCACGACCGCCTCGGTGGGTGAGGGCGACGCGGTCCGCATCCTCGTGAAGAGGACCTCGTGAGCCTCGTCGTGCGCCCCGGGGTGCTCGACGACATGCAGGCCGTCCTCGAGGTCGGCCATCGCACGTGGCCGGCGACGTACGGCCCGATCGCCGGACCCGACTACGTGGCCATGGGCCTGGCCAAGTGGTGGACCGCCGACTCGACCGAGCCGGCACTGAGGTCAGGACGGGTCCTCGTGGCCGAGGTCGACGGCGAGGTCGTCGGCATGTCGTCCATGGGCCTGCTCGACGGGCGGCTCGTGCTGTGGAAGCTCTACGTCCTGCCGCAGGCGCAGGGTCACGGCGCCGGTGGCGCCCTCATGCGTGCCGTCCTCGCGGCGGCCTCCGAGACCTACGACGAGATCCGCCTCGCCTACCTCGACGGCAACGAGCGCGCGGCGTCGTTCTACCGCCACTACGGCTTCGTCGAGATCGAGCGCGAGAGCGGCGGCACCGGCATACCGGACCAGGTCTGGCTGTCGCGGGCGCTCGTGCAGCCGACCTTCGTCACCCCGCCCCCGGCGCTGCCGGGAGAGCCACCGCACACTTCCGAGGAGGACCCCCGATGAGCAACAGCGGTCGACCCGACGCCGCCCAGGTCGAGGCGGGACGCCGCCTCGCCGTCGAGAAGCGGGTGCGCGAGGTCGAGGCGGCCATCCTGGCTCGCGCCCCCGAGACCCACGTCGACCCGAGCCTCGACGAAGTCGCCGCGGTCATGGCGCTGCTCGGCGAGCCACAGCACGCCTTCCCGGTCATCCACCTCACCGGCACCAACGGCAAGACGTCGACGACCCGCATGGTGGAGTCGCTGCTGCGCGAGCTGGGCCTGACGACAGGGCGGTTCACGTCTCCGCACCTGCACTCCTTCAGGGAGCGGATCGCCCTCGGAGGTGACGCCCTCACGGCCGAGCAGCTCATCGCGGTCTACGACGAGGTGCTGCCGATGGTCGAGCTCGCCGACGCCCGGTCGGTCGAACAGGGGGGCGGGCGGCTCAACTTCTTCATGCTCTCGGTCGTCCTCGCCTACGCCGCGTTCGCCGACGCGCCGGTGGACGTCGCGGTCGTCGAGGTCGGCCTCGGCGGCCGCTGGGACGCCACCAACGTCGCCGACGGTCAGGTCGCCGTCATCACCCCGGTCGCGATCGACCACACCCGGTTGCTCGGCTCGACGATCGAGCAGATCGCCACCGAGAAGGCCGGAATCATCAAGCCCGGTGCCATCGCGGTCTCGGCGGTGCAGGAGCGCGACGTCGCCGAGATCCTCGTGGAACGGGCCGAGGAGGTCGGCGCGCGCATCGTCTTCGAGGGGGTCGACTTCGGGGTCGCCTCCCGGGAGGTCGCCCTCGGCGGCCAGCTGCTCACCCTCAAGGGGCTGGCCGGGGAGTACACCGAGGTCTTCCTGCCGCTGCACGGCGAGCACATGGCCAGCAACGCCGCCACCGCCCTGGCCGCGGTCGAGGCCTTCCTCGGAGGTGGCGAGCAGGCCCTCGACCCCGAGGTGGTGCGCGCCGGCTTCGCCGCGGTCACGTCGCCGGGGCGTCTCGAGATCGTGCGTCGGTCGCCGACGGTGCTCGTCGACGCGGCTCACAACCCCGCCGGGATGCGCGCGCTGGTCGCCGCCCTGGAGGATGCCTTCACCTTCACCCGACTCGTCGGCGTCGTCGCGATCTTCGCCGACAAGGAGCCGCTCGAGATGCTCGAGGTGCTCGAGCCCGTGCTCGACCACGTCGTCGTCACGCGCAACACCTCGTCCCGCTCGATCCGCCCCGACGACCTGGGCGCCATCGCCCGCGAGGTCTTCGGCGAGGACCGGGTCACGGTCGTGCGCGACCTGCCCGACGCGCTCGACCGCGCGGCCGGGATCGCCGAGTCGTCGGGAGACGCCAGCGGCATGGGCTCCGGCGTGCTCGTCACCGGCTCGGTCGTGACGGCCGCCGACGCGAGAATGCTCCTGGGCGCCACCTCCACCTGAGCAACCCTCGGGTTCCGAACAAGGGAAACCCGTGGTCGTGCGGTTCCGGACCCCTCGGAACCACGGGTTGCCCTGGCTCGGAACGCACGGGGGGTCACGGGG
>JALYVC010000224.1 GCA_030853445.1 Actinomycetota bacterium
TCACCCGACCGGCCGCGGGGGCGGGCGTGACCGGCCCCCGCGCGGCTGACGTCGAGCCCGACCGCAGCCTGCTTCGCCCCGGGCTGCGGGTGGTCATCGCGGGGACCATCGGGCGCGGTCGTCGCCCGAGCCGCTACTACGCCGGGCCCGGCACCAGGTTCTGGGATCTGCTGCACGACAGTGGTCTCGTCCCCGAGCGGCTGAGCCCAGACCTCGCCGACCGGCTGCCCACGCTCGGGGTGGGACTCACCGACCTCGTCCTCGAGCGGGTCCACCCTCCCGGCAGGGAGGCCTCGATGGTCGTCCACCGTCGCCCCTTCGACCGGGCGATCCGAAGTGCGCGACCACAGGTGGTCGCCTTCGTGAGCAAGACGGCGGCGACGTGGTACGCCCGAGCTGCGGGACAGCGCCTCCCCCAGCGGTACGGCGAGCTGGGCTGGGCCGTCGCCGGCACGCCCGCCTTCGTGCTGCCGGGGCCATCCGGGGCCAACAACGGGATGCCCCTGCCACGACGGACCGCCCTGTGGGCGGACCTCGGCGACTACCTCGACCAGCTCGACCAGCTCGACCAGCTCGATCGCCCGTCCCAGGGCGCGGCGGCGTCGACCGGCCCGTGACGTGGTGCACCATTGAGGAGCCGAGGGCGCGTCGGTTCTGCATTATCTCATATATGAGATAACATGACGTCATGACTGCGACAGCCACGATCACCGACACCTACCTCGTGCGGATCGGCTCCCTCATCCGTGATGCTCGCCGTCACAAGGGGCTGACCCAGGCCGAGCTGGCGTCGTCGCTGCAGACCAGTCAGAGCGCGGTTGCCCGCATCGAGCAGGGCCAGCAGAACCTCACGCTCGAGATGCTGGCCCGCATCGGTGAGAGCCTCGAGGCGGAGTTCGTCTCCCTCGGCCACTCGGGCCCGCAGCACCTGCGGATCGTGGGCGGTCAGAAGCTGCACGGCAGCATCGACGTCAAGACGAGCAAGAACGCCGCCGTCGCCCTGCTCTGCGCCTCGCTGCTCAACCGCGGCCGCACCACCTTGCGCAACCTCGCCCGCATCGAGGAGGTCAACCGCATCCTCGAGGTGCTGGCCTCGATCGGCGTGAAGACCCGGTGGCTGCCCGACAGCAACGACCTCGAGATCGTGCCCCCGGCGGTGCTCGACCTGGCCGGCATCGACGTCGAGGCGGCTCGCCGTACGCGCACCGTCATCATGTTCCTCGGCCCGCTCATGCACGACGTCGACCGCTTCGAGCTGCCGTATGCCGGTGGCTGCGACCTCGGCACCCGCACCGTCGAGCCCCACATGGCGGCTCTGCGGCCCTTCGGCCTCGACGTCGTCGCCACCCACGGGTTCTACGAGGCCAGCGTCGACCGCACCCGGTCCCCTCAGCGTGGCATCGTGCTCACCGAGCGCGGTGACACCGTCACCGAGAACGTCCTGATGGCGGCCGCCCGTCACGACGGCACCACGGTCATCCGTAACGCCAGCCCCAACTACATGGTCCAGGACCTCTGCTTCTTCCTCGAGAAGCTCGGGGTGCGCATCGAGGGCATCGGCACCACGACCCTGACCGTCACGGGCGTGCCGGTGGTGGACGTCGACGTGGAGTACTCCCCCTCCGAGGACCCGATCGAGGCGATGAGCCTGCTCGCGGCCGCCGTCGTGACCGAGTCGCGCATCACCATCCGCCGCGTGCCGATCGAGTTCATGGAGATCGAGCTGGCGACCCTCGAGGGCATGGGGATGGCCTACGAGATGACCGACGAGTACACCTCGGCCAACGGGCACACCCGCCTCGTCGACCTCACCACGGTGCCGGGCCCGCTCACCGCCCCGATCGACAAGATCCACCCGCTGCCCTTCCCCGGGCTCAACATCGACAACCTGCCGTTCTTCGCCCTCATCGGCGCCATGGCCCAGGGCACGACCATGCTGCACGACTGGGTCTACGAGAACCGCGCGATCTACCTCACCGAGCTGACCAAGGTCGGGGCCAAGGTGCAGCTGCTCGACCCCCACCGGGTGCTCATCGAGGGCCCCACCCGCTGGCGCGCCGCCGAGGTCATGTGCCCGCCCGCGCTGCGCCCCGGCGTCGTGGTGCTGCTCGCCATGCTCGCCGCGCCCGGCACCTCGGTGCTGCGCAACGTCTACGTCATCAACCGCGGGTACGAAGACCTCGCGGAGCGGCTCAACGCCCTCGGCGCCACCATCGAGGTCTTCCGCGACATCTGAGCGGCCCCTGCCAGTCTCGCCCCAGTGCGTGACTGCGACCCGCTCACCGCCACCACCATGCGAGCGGCGAGGTCCAGTCGCGTCACAAAGTGGAGCCCGTCAACTCCCTACGCCTGACCCTCCGCAGGAGAACCACATGAGCCGGACGTCTGTTGCCACGGGTGTCGGCGCCCCTCGCTCACGGGGCTGTGACGCTGGAACCTCGGGCTGACCGTGCTGCACGCGGTCCAGGCCATTGCCTTGCTCGTGCTGGCCAACGGCTTCGTGATCACCGTCATCTCGTCGTTCCCGACCGGTCCACCCGGGGCGCCCGCGTCGGCTCCCGAGAAGTGGTCGACGTGTCGGTCGCGAGGGCCATCGTGCTGTTCCTGGCGCTGGCGGCCCTGGACCACCTGCTGACGGGGACGGTGCCGCGCGGTCGGTACGAGGCCGACCTGCGCGGTGGGCTCAACCGCTTCCGCTGGGTGGAACACTCCGGGGCCGTCACCGCCGTCACCGCCGTCACCTTCCCCGGCAGGACCGCCCGCACCCGGGCGCGGCTGCAGGAGGTGGCTATCGGGCTCCTCGTGCAGCAGGGGTACGACGAGACGAAAGTCGAGCAGATCGCGCGGGAGGCCGGCCTCAGCCAAAGGACGTTCTTCCGCCACTTCCCGACGAAAGATGCGGTCGTGCTCGATGACGGCTTCGATCCGGCCATCGCGGCCGCGGTGGCCACCGCACCGACCGGCCTGCCGCCGCTGAGGCGCGTGTGCAAAGGCCTCCGCGCCGCACCCACCCACGTAGACCTCCCCGGGCAGGCGAACGTGCGGCTCCGGGTCAGGACCGCTGCGGAGCATCCGACGCTCCGGACTGGGACGTACGCCGCCACGGAGGCCACCCAGGAGGCGATCACCGAGGACCTCGTCGCCGACGGGTCAGGTGTGTTCGAGGCGCGCGTGGCTACCTTCCTGCCGTCGGTGGCCTGATGGTGCTCGTCGTCGCCGCCCAGGTCGCCCTGGTCGTGGGAGCGGGCACCTGGTGGCCTTGGTCGGTGGCCGCGGTGTGGGCCATGGGCGGCGACGTGGAGATGGCGTCGGTGGCTCCGGTACGGCTGATGGTGGTGCCGTTGGTCGCCGCCCTCTCTGCGTGGCGCCAGGGTCGCATGGTGGAGGCGGGCCGAGGTGGTCTGACGGCCGGGCGGGCATATGGCAGGGGGTTGCTACCGGCGGCGGGCGCACAGGACGGTGTCGGGAGTCGACACCTCCTCGCCGGTCTCCGGGTGGGTTCTCAGCCGGGGCCGGGACTCTGCGGTGTGCACTTCCCACAGGGCAGGGTCGAGGGTGGCAGCGACCTCGTCAGCGGTGAATCCCATGTCGGCCAGGTCCTCGTGGGGCATGGAGCCGGGGCCGGAGAACAGGTGCCCGACCAGGAGCAGCGTCCCGCCGGGCCGTACGGCGCGGGCGAGACGGGCGAATAGCGCCTGACGTGGCGCCGGCATCCAGTGGAAGTACTGCGCGGAGACGAGGTCGTAGCGCTCGAGCCCGGCGTCCCACGCGCCGAGGTCGACCTCCTCCCACCGTACCGCGAGGCCCTCGCGGGCCGCCTGCGCTGTAGCGCGGACCAGCGCGGTCGGCGAGATGTCGGCACCTGTGACATCCCAGCCCCGGTGAGCCAGCCACAGTGCGTCTGCCCCTTCCCCGCAGCCGACATCCAACGCCGAACCCGGTGGGAGGTCGGTGGCCTCGACCACCAGCTGCGGGTTCGGCTCACCGCTCCAGATGGTGTCGTGAACGCCGTATCGCTCCTCCCAGCTGGCCCGAGAGAAGAAGTCTGCGGTCGCCCGCGCCCGCTCGAGGGCATGGCGTCCGTCCTCGGCGACGAGGTCACCATGCACGGCGGCTCCGGTCGTGAGCCCCTGGCCCGCGGCCACGACCACCTGGGCCATCGGCTCGCTGACGTTGCCCGCCACCCAGACCCCGGGAACGGCCGTGGCACCGCGGGGATCGGCGCTGACCCGGCGGCCGATGGCGGCGTCGCCGACGAGCACGTCCTCCACCTCCAGACCCAGTGACTCCAGCAGCTCGGAGCGGGCCACGAACCTCGGGGCGACCACGAGGGCCTGTCGCGCGACGACGCAGCCATCGGCCAGCCGAATGCCTGTGAGGGCGTCGCGGGCGACCTCCAGGCCCACCACCTCACCCTGCACCACGCGGACACCGAGCGCCAGCAGCTGCTCGGCATCGGCCGGTGCCAGAGCCGGCCCACGGTGCAGAAAGAGGGTGATGTCGGGGCTGAGCGCCCGGAAGAGCAGGGCCTGGTGCACCGCCATGGGACCGGTGGCGAGGATGCCGATCGCGTGGTCACGCACCTCCCAGCCGTGGCAGAGCGGGCAGTGCAGGACGTCGCGGCCCCAGCGCTCCGCCAGCCCCGGCACGTCGGGAAGTTCGTCACGCAGACCGGTGGTGACGACGAGGCGACGGGCGTGTACGACGACTGGCGACACCAAGGTCGGCTCCGGCGCCCCGGTGCCGAGAGGGACCACAGTGACGGCGAAGCCGTCCGCGGTGCGCTCGGTCGCGGTGGCGGTGCCCTGGAGCACCTCACCCCCGTACGCGTGGAGCTCGGACCGCCCCCGGGCCAACAGCTCACCAGGTGGGATCCCGTCGTGTCCCAGGACGTTGTGCACCCCAGCCGCCGGGGCGTTGCGCGGATCCCCGGCGTCGACCACCAGCACCGACCGTCGGGAGCGGGCCAGGACCGTAGCCGCGCTCAGCCCGGCTGCGCCGCCACCGACCACCACTACGTCAACCTGCGTCATCATGTCTCGCATCGTCGTCATGGAGGGACGATCTACCCTGAGTCGCACGGATGACAAGTTCTGTTGCCAAAATGGCAAGATGTGAAGATGGACGACGTCGACGACGTGCTGGACGCTGTAGGACCCCGGCTACGAGCCCTGAGACTCGACCTGGGGGCCACCCTCGCCGAGCTCTCCGCCACCACCGGCATCTCGGTGAGCACCCTGTCCCGGCTGGAGTCCGGCGCCCGCCGGCCCACCCTCGAGCTGCTGCTCCCCCTGGCCCGGGTCCACAAGGTGCCGCTCGACGAGCTGGTCGACGCGCCGCCCACGGGCGACCCGCGCATCCACCCCCGGCCGGAGGTCCGTCACGGCATCACCTTCATCCCCCTGACCAGGCGACCCGGCGGCCTGCGCACCTACAAGATGGTGCACCCGCCGCGGTTCCCTCTCGGGGAGCCAGACCTGCGCATCCACGAGGGCTACGAGTGGCTCTTCGTGCTGTCGGGCCGGCTGCGGCTGCTGCTCGGCGAGCACGATGTCGTCCTCCTCCCTGGTGAGGTGGTCGAGTTCGACACCCGCGTGCCGCACTGGATGGGCAACCCGTTCGACCAACCGGCTGAGTCGCTCGGCATCTTCGGGAGGCAGGGTGAGCGGGCCCACGTCCGGTCCTCCTCCCGGGCCACTCCTAGGATCGGGGTATGAGCAACGACGCGCACGCCTCCGACCACAACCCTTCGAGCGAGCTGGCGGGCCGCACGGCCATGGTCACGGGTGCAGCCTCCGGGATCGGCGAGGCCGTCGCCCGTCGCTTCGCGGCAGCCGGCGCCCGGGTCTACGCGGTCGACCTGTCCGACGATGCGCTGGCGCCCCTGGCCCAGCTGCCCGGGGTCACCCCGGTGGTGGCCGACCTCGCCGACCTCGACGGGCTCACCTCGTTGCCGACCGACGTCGACATCCTCGTCAACAACGCCGGCATCCAGCACGTCAGCCCCATCGAGTCCTTCCCCCTGGAGAAGTTCGACCTGATCATCCGGCTCATGCTGCAGAGCCCCTTCCGTCTGGTCAGGCAGACCCTGCCCCACATGTACGCCGAGGGCTGGGGCCGGGTCATCAACATCTCGAGCGCGCACGGGCTGCGCGCCAGCCCCTACAAGTCGGCCTACGTCACGGCCAAGCACGGCCTCGAGGGACTCTCGAAGACCGTGGCGCTCGAAGGCGGTGCCCGCGGCGTGACGAGCAACTGCATCAACCCCGGCTACGTGCGAACGGCGTTGGTGGAGAAGCAGATCGCCGACCAGGCCGCCACTCACGGCATCCCGGAGTCCGAGGTGGTCGAGAAGATCATGCTGACCCAGTCGGCCGTCAAGCGGATGCTCGAGCCGGCAGAGGTCGCCGAGATGGCCCTCTTCCTGTGTGGGCCTGCGTCAGCCTCGATCAGTGGCTCGTCCATGAGCATGGACGGCGGCTGGACCGCCCACTGACCCGGCCCGAGGGTGTGAGCCGTGCCCGACCCGCGTGCTGGTCGGGTACGCAGCCCCGCCCGGTCAGACGGGCGGTGGGGCCAGGCTCGCCGCGAGCGAGTCGGCGATGGCGTCGGGCGTCAGACCGATCTCCTCGAGCACCTCGCCGCGGGACGCGTGGTCGAGGAAGCGCTTCGGGATGCCGTGCTGGTGGACGGGCACGCTCAGCCCAGCCTGTTGCACGGCATACGCGACCTGTGAGCCGACCCCACCGATGACGAGGTTGTCCTCGAGCACGGCGACCGCGTTGGCTCCCCGGGCCAGGTCGACGAGGTCGGGGCTGACGGGCAGACACCAGCGAGGGTCGACCACCCGCACCGAGTGACCCTGGGCCGTGAGCTTCTCGGCCACGCTCATCGCGGTGGTCGCCATCTCTCCGAGCCCCACGAGGAGCAGGTCGACCGACCCGTCACCCGGCTCCGCGAGCACGTCGACGCTGCCGAGCGTGCGCAGGGCGGGCAGGGGCGCGGGAGGGTTCTGCTTCGAGTAGCGGATGACCGACGGGGCGTCCGCGATGTCGACGGCCTCGCGCACGGCGCGGGCCAGCTCGGGCGCGTCGCGTGGCGCCGTGAGGTGCAGGCCCGGCACCATCCCCGTGAGCGTCATGTCCCACATGCCGTTGTGCGACGCGCCGTCGGTGCCGGTCACCCCGGCTCGGTCGAGCACGATGGTCACCCCGGCCCGGTGCAGGGCGCAGTCCATCAGCAGCTGGTCGAAGGCCCGGTTGAGGAAGGTCGCGTAGACGCAGACAACCGGGTGCAGGCCACCGAAGGCGAGTCCGGCAGCCATGGTCAGCGCGTGCTGCTCGGCGATGCCGACGTCGAAGACCCTCGAGGGATACCGCTGCGCGAAGGGCCGCAGCCCCACCGGGATGAGCATCGCCGCGGTGATGGCCACGACGTCCTCTCGCGCGCTGGCCACCTCGAGCAGGGCGTCGCTGAACTCGTCGGTCCAGATGCGTCCCTTGACCTGCAGGGGCAGCCCGGTCTCGGGGTTGATCTTGTCGACGGCGTGGAACCGGTCGGCCTCGTCCTCGCGCGCGGGCTGGTAGCCCTTGCCCTTTTTGGTCAGTACGTGCACGAGCACCGGCCGGCCGTAGGAGCGGGCTCTGCGCAGGACGCTCTCGAGCGCCTGCTCGTCGTGGCCGTCGATCGGGCCGAGGTACTTCAGCCCCAGGTCCTCGAACATCCCCTGGGGGGCGACGATGTCCTTGATGCCCTTCTTCATGCCGTGCGCGGCGCCGTACATCACGCCACCGACGACCGGGGTGCGGGAGAGGACGCTCTTGCCCCATTCGAGGAAGGTCTCGTACCCCGCGGTGGTGCGCAGGGTGGCCAGGTGCTCGGCCAGTCCGCCGGTGGTGCGTCCGTAGGAGCGTTCGTTGTCGTTGACCACGATGACCAGGGGAAGGTCCTTGTCGGCGGCGATGTTGTTGATCGCCTCCCAGGCCATTCCGCCGGTGAGGGCGCCGTCACCGATGACCGCGACCGTCGTGCGGTGTCGCTCGCCCGCGAGCCGGCGGGCCTTGGCGATGCCGTCGGCCCACGACAGCGAGGTGGAGGCGTGGGAGTTCTCGACCACGTCGTGCGGCGACTCCGCCCGGCTCGGGTAGCCCGACATCCCGCCCTTCTGCCGCAGCCGCCCGAAGTCGTCGTGGCGCCCGGTCAGCAGCTTGTGCACGTAGGACTGGTGACCCGTGTCGAAGACGATGGCATCGCGGGGCGAGTCGAAGACCCGGTGCAGGGCGATGGTCAGCTCGACCACACCGAGGTTGGGGCCGAGGTGCCCACCGGTCTGGGACACCGACCGGATGAGGAACTCACGGATCTCGGCGGCGAGACCGGGGAGCTCCTCCGGCTGCAGCGCCTTGAGGTCGTCAGGGCCGTCGAGTGAGTCGAGCAGTGCCACGTGGGGTCCAGGTCCTTTCGGGGTTGGGACAAGTCTAGGCCGTGCGCCCCCTCATCACGCACAGGAGTCGGGTGACCGCTCGTAGCACGACCGACACATCCCCGAAACGCCCGCCGCCTACCTTGTGAGCCGAGCGAGCTGGCGCCGGGACGGGTCACGCCGACGCTCGCCCATCCTCTCGCAGCCCAGGAGAACTCATGAGCGCCAACACCACCCGCCTGCAGGCCATCACCAACGTCCGGGCCTACGTCCCCCCGACCGTGAGCTTCGACCCCGGCGAGGAGCCCGGCGAGATCTTCGGCCAGAACGTGTTCAGCCTGACCGTGATGGCCAAGCGCCTGCCCAAGACGGTCTACCAGTCGGTGTTGGCGACCATCGAGCGCTCCGCACCCCTCGACCCCGCCGTCGCCGACGCCGTCGCGTCCGCGATGAAGGACTGGGCCCTGGAGAAGGGCGCGACCCACTACGCGCACGTCTTCTACCCGCTCACCGGGCTGACGGCCGAGAAGCACGACAGCTTCCTCGACCCCGTGGGCGACGGCACCGCCTTCGCCTCCTTCTCCGGCAGGACGCTCACGCAGGGCGAGCCCGACGCGTCGTCGTTCCCCAACGGTGGCCTGCGCAACACCTTCGAGGCGCGCGGCTACACCGGCTGGGACGTCATGAGCCCGGCCTACGTGCTCGAGAACCCCAACGGCAACACGCTGTGCATCCCCACCATCTTCATCTCGATGACCGGTGAGGCGCTCGACCACAAGACCCCGCTCCTGCGCTCGCAGCAGGCGATGGCTGCCGAGGCCGAGCGGGTCCTCACGCTCTTCGGGCACACCCCCGAGCGCGTCGTGTCCTTCTGCGGTCCCGAGCAGGAGTACTTCCTGGTCGACAGCAACTTCTTCACCGCGCGCCCCGACCTGCTCAACGCCGGCCGCACCCTCTTCGGCGCCAGGCCACCGAAGGGCCAGGAGTTCGACGACCACTACTTCGGCGCCATCCCCGAGCGCGTGCTCGGCTTCATGATGGACACCGAGCGCGAGCTGTTCAAGCTCGGCATCCCGGCCAAGACCCGCCACAACGAGGTCGCCCCCGGACAGTTCGAGATCGCCCCGATGTTCGAGCGCGCCAACGTCGCGTCCGACCACCAGCAGCTGCTCATGACCACGTTCAAGTCGATCGCCCGCAAGCACGGTATGGAGTGCCTCTTCCACGAGAAGCCCTTCGAGGGCGTCAACGGCTCGGGCAAGCACGTCAACTTCTCGCTCGGCAACGACGCCCAGGGCAACCTGCTGCTGCCCGGTGACACCCCGCACGACAACGCCCAGTTCCTCGTCTTCTGCGCCGCGGTGATCCGCTCGGTGCACAAGTACGGCGGCCTGCTGCGGGCCTCCGTCGCCTCGGCCAGCAACGACCACCGTCTGGGCGCCAACGAGGCCCCGCCGGCCATCATCTCCATCTTCCTGGGTGAGCAGCTGGCCGACGTCTTCGACCAGGTCGCGAAGGGTGGAGCCACCCGCTCGAAGGAGAAGGGCACGCTGACGATCGGCGTCGACACCCTCCCCGACCTGACGAAGGACCCCGGGGACCGCAACCGCACCTCGCCCTTCGCCTTCACGGGCAACCGCTTCGAGTTCCGCGCTCCCGGATCGATGCAGACCGTCGCCGGGCCCATGGTGGTCCTCAACACGATCATGGCCGAGGCCCTCGACCACATCGCCACCGTCCTCGAGGAGTCGGTCGCCGACGGCACCGACTTCAACGGGGCCGTCCAGAGCCTGCTCGCCGACATCATCTCGGAGCACGGGGCCGTCGTCTTCAACGGCAACGGCTACTCCGAGCAGTGGCCGATCGAGGCCGCGCAGCGTGGCCTCAAGAACCTGCGCACGACCATCGACGCCCTGCCCGAGCTGATCACCCCCGCAGCGGTCGAGCTCTTCTCGCGGTACGGCGTCTTCAGCGAGCGCGAGATGCACAGCCGCTACGAGATCGGTCTGGAGCAGTACATCCTCAGCATCGGCGTCGAGGCCAACCTCATGCTCGAGATGGGCACGACGATCATCGCGCCCTCGGCGACCCGCTACCAGACCGAGCTGGCGACCAACGTGGCCAGCCTCAGGGCCGCGGGGGTCGAGGCGGACGCGACGGACCTCATGGCCCTCTCGACGCCGCTGGGCGACCTGCGGGCCGGGCTGGCCAGCCTGGCAGCAGCCATCGCCCACCCCCACGGCGCCGACGCGATGGAGACGGCGACCTTCTGCCGCGACTGCGTCCTGCCGCCCATGGCGGCCGTGCGTGCGGCGGCTGACACCCTGGAGGGTCTCGTGGCCGACGACCTGTGGTCGCTGCCCACCTACCAGGAGATGCTCTACATCCTCTGACCGTCACCGCCTCCCCCAAGCGTGAGCGGCCCGCACACGCGACACGACCCAGGCGTCCGGCTCACAGGCGCGGGACGAAGACCTTCCCGCGCAGGGCCTCGAGCAGGAGCCCGGTCGCGCGCTTGGCGGCGACCAGACGCAGACCCTCGGCCTCGAGGTGGTGCATGACGTCGGACAGACCCTCCGCCGGGACGAGGCCACCGAGCTCGACCCTCACCTCGCGGTAGGCCTGCCGCATCGCGGTGACCTGCCCCTCGAGGTGGCGGTCGGCCAGCCAGGCGAGGGCCACCGGGTGCCGCCGCCACCCGGCATACGAGCGGTAGTCGGGGGGGCACTGGTCGAGCAGCCAGGCGACGGCTCGCTCGTCCCAGCCCGGCGTGTGCGCCGGTGGAACGCCCGGCGGCCAGCCGGGGGGCACAGCGAAGGACATGCCCCCACCGTACGACGACCTGCCGGACTCCCAGGCCCGGCCGGACTCCGCAGGCCCCTCCGGACGGACCGGGGGGCCTGCGGGGTGCGTGTCGCCCGGGGGCGACGGCCTGGTCGGGTGGTCAGGCGGTGACGAGCGAGCGCAGGACGTACTGCAGGATGCCGTCGTTGCGGTAGTAGTCGGCCTCACCGGGGGTGTCGATGCGCACGACCCCGTCGAACTCCACCCTCGCGCCGCCGTCCTTGGTGGCGACGACCTTGACCGTGCGCGGCGTGGTGCCCTCGTTGAGCGCCGTGATACCGCTGATGGCGAAGGTCTCGGTGCCGTCGAGGCGCAGGGACTCGGCGTTCTCGCCTGCGGGGTACTGCAGCGGGAGCACGCCCATACCGATGAGGTTCGAGCGGTGGATGCGCTCGTAGCTCTCGGCGATGACGGCCTTGACCCCCAGCAGGCGGGTGCCCTTGGCGGCCCAGTCGCGCGAGCTACCCGAGCCGTACTCCTTGCCGGCCAGGATGACGAGCGGGACGCCTGCCTCCTGGTAGGCGGCAGACGCGTCGAAGATGGTCGTCTGCTCGCCGTCCGCGAGCCAGTTGCGGGTGAAGCCGCCCTCGATGCCCTCGAGCAGGAGGTTCCTCAGCCGGATGTTGGCGAAGGTGCCACGGATCATCACCTCGTGGTTGCCGCGGCGCGAGCCGTAGGAGTTGAAGTCCTTGCGGTCGACGCCGTGGCCGGCGAGGTACGTCCCCGCGGGGCTGTCGGCCTTGATCGAGCCGGCCGGGCTGATGTGGTCGGTGGTCACCGAGTCACCGAGCTTGGCGAGCACCCGCGCACCCTCGATGTCGGCGACCGGGGTCGTCTCCATCGTCATGCCCTCGAAGTACGGGGGCTTGCGCACGTACGTCGACTCGCTGTCCCAGGCGAAGGTGTCACCCTCGGGTGTCGGCAGCGACTGCCAGC
>JALYVC010000266.1 GCA_030853445.1 Actinomycetota bacterium
CCTGGTGACGATCGCCCGTGGCGGCCAGCCGCCGGAGGGCACGCCGCCGGTCGACTTCTGGGCTGCGGCCCAGCTCACCCCCGCCCACGTCGACCTGCTCGCCGGGCTGCCCCACCCGGCCGTGGTCGACCTCGCGGGCGTGGGCGACGTGCTGTTCTGCCACGGCACCCCGAGGGACGACGACGAGGTGGTGCTGGTCGACACCCGCCCGTCGCGCTGGGCCGAGGTCCTCGCCGAGGTGCCCGAGGCGGTCCGCATCGTCTGCTGCGGCCACACCCACACGCCGTACGCCCGGCAGGTCGGCTGCCGCTGGGTCGTCAACAGCGGAAGCACGGGCATGCCGTACGGCGTCCCCGGTGCACCCTGGGTGCTCCTCGACGCCAGGGGCGTCCACCTGCGCACGGCGCCCCTCGACCCTCGTCGCGTCGCCGACCAGGTGGTCGCCGACAGCGACTACCCCGACGTGCGGGCCTGGGTCGACGACTACGTCCTTGCCCCTCCGTCCGACGTCGAGGCGGTGCTGGCCTTCGCGGCGCGCGACGGGCGAGCAGCCGGCTGGAACGACTGACGGGGCACCCGGCACCGGGTGTCGTGGTGTGCACACCAGTCACGACCACCTTCCTGGGTGGATGCTGGTCGGGTGATGACCCCCGCCGTGCTCGCTGACTTCGCCGCCGCCCTCGCCGACCCGATCCGGCTGCAGACGGGGGTGACCGACCGCCTCAAGATGGCCCACGACGCCTCGCACTACGCGCTGACCCCGCAGGCCGTGGCCGTGCCGTTGGACGCCCTCGAGGTCGGCCGTCTCTTCGCCGCCTCCGCACGCTCGCAGGTGCCGCTGACCTTCCGCTCCGGGGGCACCAGCCTGAGCGGCCAGGGCGGCACCACCGGTGTGCTTGTGGACACCCGGCGGCACTTCCGCGACATCGAGGTGCTCGACGCCGGGGCGCGCGTGCGGGTCGGGCCTGGAGCGACGGTCCGTCAGGTCAACGCGCGGCTCGCGCGCCACGGCCGCAAGCTCGGCCCCGACCCGGCGAGCGAGGTGGCCTGCACCCTCGGGGGGGTGGTGGCCAACAACTCCAGCGGGATGGCCTGTGGCACGCAGGCCAACACCTACGCCACGCTCGACTCCCTGGTCGTGGTGCTGCCCAGCGGCACCGTCGTCGACTCGGGGGCGGCCGACGCCGACGAGCGGCTCCGGGCGCTCGAGCCGCAGCTCCACGAGGGGCTCGCCCGGCTGCGGGACCGGGTCCGGGGCAACCCCGACTCGGTCCGGCGCGTCGAGGCCCAGTTCGCGATGAAGAACACGATGGGATACGGCGTCAACGCGTTCCTCGACCACACCCGGCCGGTCGACATCCTGGCCCACCTCGTCGTGGGCAGTGAGGGCACGCTGGCCTTCATCGCCTCGGTCGTGCTGCACAGCGTGCCGGTGTTGCCCCACGCGATGACCGGCCTGCTGGTCTTCGACGACCTGGCCGGCGCCACCGGAGCCCTGCCCGCGCTCCTCGAGACGGCACCGGCGACCCTCGAGCTCATGGATGCCGCCTCCCTGCGCGTCGGCCAGGCCGACCCGGCCGCATCCGCCGTCCTGCGCAGGATCCGCGTCGAGCGGCACGCCGCCCTGCTGGTGGAGTACCAGGCCGACACCCTGGAGGGGGTGGTGGCGCTCACTCAGGCTGCGGCCCCCACCCTCGCCCGCCTCGTGCCGAACGCCCCGGCGGGGCTCACGGCCGACCCCGTCGAACGGGCCAGCCTGTGGCACACCCGCAAGGGGCTCTACGCCACGGTGGCCGAGGCCCGCCCGGCCGGGACGACGGCACTGCTCGAGGACGTCGTCGTCCCCGTCCCTGCGCTGCTGCCGACGTGCGAGAGCCTCATCGGGCTCTTCGAGCGGCACGGGTACGACGACGCCGTGATCTTCGGGCACGCCAAGGACGGCAACATCCATTTCATGCTCACCGAGCGGCTCGGCGGCTCCGACTCCGACCGCCTGCAGCACTTCACCGACGACATGGTCGACCTCGTGCTCGGAGCGGGTGGGTCGCTCAAGGCCGAGCACGGGACCGGACGCATGATGGCGCCGTACGTGCGGCGCCAGTACGGCGAGGAGCTCTATGACGTGATGTGGCAGGTCAAGCGGCTGTGCGACCCGGACGGGATCCTCAACCCCGGCGTCCTGCTCACCGACGACCCGCAGGGGCACCTGCGTTACCTCAAGTCGGCGCCGACCGTCGAGGCCGAGGTGGACCGGTGCGTCGAGTGCGGCTACTGCGAGCCCGTGTGCCCGAGCCGCGACCTGACGACGACCCCTCGTCAGCGCATCGCGCTGCGCCGCGAGATGGCTCTGGCCCGCGAGCGGGGGGACATGGCGACCCTGGCCGAGCTGGAGGCCGACTACGACTACCAGGCGGTCGACACCTGCGCCGTCGACGCGATGTGCCAGACGGCCTGCCCGGTGCACATCAACACCGGCGACCTCATGAAGCGACTGCGCACCGAGCGCGCCGGCCCCCTCGTGCAGCGGGGTTGGGCCTCCGCGGCCCGGCACTGGTCAGGCGTGACCCAGACCGGCTCGGCCGCGTTGACCACGACGAAGGCGCTACCGGCGGCGGCGGTGAGCGGACCGAACCGGCTCGCGCGCCGGGTGCTCGGCGACGACGTGGTGCCGCTGTGGTCACCGGACCTGCCCGGGGGCGGGCGAAGGAGGAGGGCCGGCGGCGTGCTCACCCCGCGGACGCCGTCACGGCTGGAGGTCGTCGCCTTCTCGGCCTGCGTGGGCAGCATCTTCGGGGCGAGCACCGACGGCGGCGGTGTGGGCCCCGCCCTGGAGCGGCTGTGCTCCAGTGCCGGCGTCACGCTGCGACATCCCGACGACCTCCCGAGCCTGTGCTGCGGCACGCCGTGGCGCTCCAAGGGGATGACCCAGGGAGCCCGCGAGATGGAGCGCCGGGTGCTGGAGTCGTTGTGGCAGGCCACCGAGGGTGGGCGTCTGGACGTCGTGTGCGACGCCTCGTCGTGCACCGAGGGACTGCGGGAGTCGGTCGCCCGGGCGGTGGCCGAGCCCGGCTCACCGTACGGCGAGCTGCGGGTCATCGACGCCGTGACCTTCGTCGCCCGTAGCGTGCTGCCTCATCTGCCCGCGGTGCGGAAGATCGCCTCGCTCGCCCTTCACCCGACCTGCTCGAGCACCCGCCTCGGGATCGACGGTGACCTGCGCGCCGTGGCCGCTGCGGTGGCGCAGGACGTGTTCGTCCCCGACTCGTGGGGCTGCTGCGGCTTCGCCGGTGACCGCGGCATGCTCCATCCCGAGCTGACCGCGTCGGCGACGGCGGCCCAGGCCGCCGAGGTGGTCGCCGCCGGTGCCGGTGCCCACGCCTCGTCCAACCGCACGTGCGAGCTGGGGATGTCACGGGCCACGGGGCAGGACTACCGACACGTGCTCGAGCTGCTCGCCGACGCGCTGTAGGCGCCTCCGCCCGCCTGGCCCCACAGACGAGGTGGGTGCCCGGGACAGCTCTGCCGCGGAGGGCTCCCCAGCGTCCGCAGGCTCGGTGCGTGGCAGGCTGACGACCATGCGCAGCCAGCACGTCAGCCAAGTCGTCCATCGCACGGTGCAGCAGGTCTACGACGTCGCGTCCGACCTCGACAACCTCCCGCGCTGGGCCGTCGGGCTCACCCGGAGCGACGTCATCCGGGAGGGCGACACGCTCCTCGTCGACTCGCCCATGGGACGGGTGACGGTGCGGTTCGTGCCCCGCAACGACCTCGGCGTGCTGGACCACGACGTCACCCTGCCCTCAGGCCAGACGGTCACCAACCCGGTGCGCGTCCTTTCGCACCCCGAGGGCGCCGAGGTGCTGTTCACCGTGCGTCAGCTCGACCTGACCGACGTCGAGCTCGACCGCGACGTCGCGACCGTGGCCGCCGACCTGCAGCGGCTGCGTGACCTCGTGGAGACGACGGTGCCCCTGGGCTGACGGGCCCGACCGGGATGTCGCGCACCATCGGGCAGTTCTCCGACCTGGTCCACGCCGCCGGTACGTCAGCCAGGTCGTCCAGCGGGGTCGCACCGCCGCCGGGCAGCCCAGGTCCGCTGGCCTACCGGCCCTGTCGAGGCGCGGGCTCGAGCGGCAGCGTCCGCCCGCTGACCAACCGCCGCCCACCTCCGTCGACCGGGTCGGCGAAGGCCAGCTCGCTGGCGAGCAGCTGCAGCGGCCGGCTGAAGTCGTCGAGGGACACACCGCGGTCCACGGGGTAGAGCGGGTCGTCGACGATGGGGATCCCGAGGCCCCAGAGGTGGATCCGCAGCTGGTGGGTGCGTCCGGTGCGCGGTGAGAGCCGGTAGACACCGCGCCCCCCTTCCCAGCAGTCGAGCTCGACCAGGGTCTCGGCGTTGACCGGCGCACCGGGCACGACCTGGGCCCGCACCCCGCCGCGCTCCTTGTGCAGGTGGTTGCGCACGACGAGGGGCAGGGCCAGCTCAGGCCGGTACGACGCCAGCGCCCGGTAGGTCTTGCTCACCGCCCCGGTCTCGAACAACCGCTGGTAGGGCGCACGCCACCGCTGCTCCGTGGCCAGCACCAGCAGCCCCGAGGTGACCCGGTCGAGCCGGTGCACCGGTGACAGCTCGGGAAGCCCCAGCTCGGCCCGGAGCCTCACGACGACGCTCTCGCGCACGTGCTGCCCCCGAGGGACGGTCGACAGGAACGCCGGCTTGTCGACCACGACGATCCGCTCGTCGCGATGGACCACCGGCAGATCGCCCGGCACCGCAGGCTCCTCGCGCAGGTCACGGTGGAACCACACGAAGGTGTGCGGTCCCCAGCGGTCGGCGCCCCCCACTGGCCGTCCGTCCTCGTAGACGAAACATTCCTGGGACAGCAGGCTCGTCACGTCGGTGGTCTCGTCCAGTCGGTGGTGGAGCCACTCACCCATCGACGCCCAGGGGTGAGGCCCGCCCGGCCCGCGGTCCGGCGTCCTCAGCCAGGCCGCACTCAGCCCGTGACGGGTCGGGAGCGGTGAGCGGGGAGGCACGAGCGATGGTAGGCCGCGACCGGCAGGTCGAAAGGCAGCGCCTCCCCCGACCGGCTTCGTCTGGCGGACCCCTGTCATGAGTGGGAAGGTGTGTGACTGTGGCCCCGGCCGGGGTGCACCGCCTGCCGGGTCGGTACCGAGCGGGCCGAGCTCGAGGAGACCACCATGAGTGCACCACCGACCGAGCTCCACAAGGGCCTCAAGCAGCGCCACCTGACCATGATCGCCATCGGGGGCGTGATCGGGGCGGGCCTGTTCGTCGGGTCAGGGGTGGTGATCAACGAGACGGGTCCGGGCGCGTTCCTCAGCTACGCCATCACTGGGGTCCTGATCATCCTGGTGATGCGGATGCTCGGCGAGATGGCGACGGCCAACCCCTCCACCGGCTCCTTCACCGACTACGCGCGCAAGGCGCTGGGCGGGTGGGCGGGCTTCTCGGCCGGATGGCTCTACTGGTACTTCTGGGTCATCGTCGTCGGCTTCGAGGCGGTGGCCGGGGCCAAGGTGCTCACCTACTGGTTCGACGCGCCCCTGTGGCTGCTGTCGCTCGGGCTGATGCTCCTGATGACCGCGACCAACCTCTTCTCCGTGTCGTCGTTCGGAGAGTTCGAGTTCTGGTTCGCCGGCATCAAGGTCGGGGCCATCGTCATCTTCCTCCTGCTCGGAAGCCTCTTCGCCCTCGGGCTCTGGCCGGGGCGCAGCCTCGACTTCAGCAACCTCACGGCGCAGGGTGGCTTCTTCCCCAAGGGACCCGGGGCCATCTTCTCGGCCATCGTCGTCGTCATCTTCTCGATGGTGGGCGCCGAGATCGCGACCATCGCCGCTGCCGAGTCACCCGACCCCGAGCGGGCCATCGCCAAGGCGACCAACTCGGTCATCACCCGCATCGCCATCTTCTTCGTCGGCTCGATCTTCCTCCTGGCCGTGATCAACCCGTGGAACTCCGGTGAGCTCGGGGCGTCTCCGTACGTCTCCGCCTTCAAGGCCATGGGCATCCCGGCGGCCGACCACATCATGAACGCCGTCGTGCTGACCGCCGTGCTGTCGTGTCTGAACTCCGGTCTCTACACCGCGTCGCGGATGCTGTTCGTCCTCGCCGCACGCCGTGAGGCCCCCGTCCAGCTCATCCGGGTCAACAAGCGCAGGGTTCCCATGGCGGCGATCCTCACCTCGACCGTCGTCGGGTTCCTGTGCGTCATCGCGGCCGCTGTCTCGCCCGACACGGTCTTCCTCTTCCTGCTCAACTCCTCCGGCGCGATCATCCTGTTCGTCTACCTGCTGATCTGCATCTCGCAGATCGTCCTGCGCCGACGCACCACATCCGACCAGCTCAAGATCCGGATGTGGCTCTTCCCCGGTCTGTCCCTGGCGACGATTGTCGGCATCGTCGCCGTCCTGGTGCAGATGGCGGTGACCGAGTCGACCCGGTCGCAGCTGGTGCTCAGCCTCGTGGCCTGGGCGGCGGTCCTCGTCTTCTACCTCGTCACGCGGTGGCGTGGGGGCTCGGTCGACGCGGTGACGGCGGCCCAGCCGACCTCGGACGGCACGGCCAAGCGCGTCCTCGTGCTCGCCAACGAGACCATCGCCGCGGCGGAGCTGCGCGAGGAGCTGCACCGCATCGACGCCGAGGGCGGTGCGGAGTACTGGATCTGCGTGCCCGTCAACCCGGTCGACACCGGGCAGGCCGAGTACAAGGGCGCGGTCTACATCTGGGACGCGACGGTGGAGGCGGCGCAGAGGCGGCTCGACGACACGTCGACGTCGCTGCGGGGCGCGGGCCTCGCCGTCGACGGGGCCCTGGGCGACTACCGCCCCCTGAGAGCCCTGGCCGACGCCGTCGAAGCGTTCGACCCCGACCAGATCGTGATCTGCACCATGCCCGTCGACCGGTCGGCCTGGCTACGCTTCGACGTCGTCGAGCGGGCGCGCAGCACGTACGACGTGCCGGTCGCGCACGTGGTGGCCCGCACCCGGGTCCCGACCAGCTGAGCCGGGACTCCCTCGTGCGCGAGGGAATTCCGGTGGGACGGTCGGGCGTTCTACGACCATGACCAACACCCCGGAGAAGATCGTCTACACCGCCCACGCCACCACCGTCGGTGGGCGGCAGGGCACCGCCAAGACCGACGACGGACTGCTGGACCTCACGCTCACCGCGCCGAAGGAGATGGGAGGCCCGGGCACCGGCACCAACCCCGAGGCCCTCTTCGCTGCCGGGTACGGCGCCTGCTTCACCGGCGCGATGGGTCTGGCCGGCAAGGAGCTCGGTGTCGACACCTCGACCGCGCAGGTGCGCACCCACGTCGGCTTCGGCCCCGAGGGCGAGAGCTACGCCATCACGGTCGACATCGAGGCGGTCGTCCCGGGCGTCGACCTCGCCAAGGCCCAGGAGCTGCTCGAGCGCACCCACCAGCTGTGCCCCTACAGCAAGGCGACCCGTGGCAACGTGCCCGTGACCGTCACCGCCGTCGAGGCGTTCTGACCGGTCGCGGCCGACTCCGCACACGTCACCCGGCGCCGCCCACCTCCCGGGTGGGTGGCGCCTTCGCGTGCCCCGGCCCGGGACGCCTCGCCCGACATGGCCCACGACCCTGACGGCGGATCGGCCGAAGTGGTCGGGAATGATCTACCGCCGGGTTACGCTTACAGGGACAGATGCGCAGTCTGCGCGTCCCAGGTCGTCTGCTTCGCCGCCCTTTCCTTGAGGCGGCGCACCCCTCAGTGACACGAGTGGTCCGGCATCCACGGCCATCCCTCGAGTCCGTGAAGGTTTCCCCTGTGCCCAGCTCCACCTCGTTCGCCGACCTCGGCGTGCCCACTCCCCTCGTCTCCGCCCTTGCCCAGGGCGGCATCACCGAGGCGTTCCCCATCCAGTCGGCAACGCTGCCCGACTCGCTCGCCGGTCGCGACGTGCTCGGCCGCGGTCGCACCGGGAGCGGCAAGACCGTCGCGTTCGCGCTGCCCACCATGGCCGTGCTGGCGAAGTCGGCCCGTCCCCGTGAGGCCGGCAAGCCGCGGGCCCTCGTGCTCGCCCCGACCCGCGAGCTCGTCAACCAGATCGCCGAGACCATGGCTCCGCTCGCCGCCGCCATGGGCCTGCGCACGATGACCATCTTCGGTGGCGTCGGTCAGAACCCCCAGGTCAGTGCGCTGCGCCGCGGTGTCGACGTGGTCATCGCCACCCCGGGCCGCCTCGAGGACCTCATCCAGCAGGGCCACTGCCGCCTCGGCCAGGTCGAGGTCACCGTGCTCGACGAGGCGGACCACATGGCCGACCTCGGCTTCCTGCCGGCCGTCAAGCGCCTGCTCGACGCGACGCCGTCGGACGCCCAGCGCCTGCTCTTCTCGGCCACCCTCGACGGGGCGATCGACCAGCTCGTGAGGCGCTACCTGCACAACCCGGTGACCCACTCGGTCGACAGCGCCGCGTCGCCGGTGCCGGCCATGACCCACCACCTCTTCCACGTCACCCGCGACGCCAAGCCTGCCGTCGTGCGCGGCCTGCTCGCCGGGCAGGGCCGCACGCTGGCCTTCACCCGGACCAAGCACGGCGCGAAGCGGCTGGCCAAGGAGCTCACGGCCTCCGGCATCCCCGCGGTCGACCTTCACGGCAACCTGTCGCAGGCCGCGCGCCAGCGCAACCTCGCCGCCTTCGGTGAGGGCACTACCCGCGTGCTCGTCGCCACCGACATCGCCGCCCGCGGCATCCACGTCGACGACGTCACGCTCGTCGTCCACGTCGACCCGCCGACCGAGCACAAGGCCTACCTTCACCGCTCGGGCCGCACGGCACGAGCCGGCGCCGAGGGTGTCGTCGTCACCGTCAGCACGCCCGACGAGCGTGCCGACGTGCGCCAGATGATGCGCAAGGCCGGCATCCACCCCAAGGCCGCCGACGTCAGCGCCGGTCACCCGGCCATCGGCGAGCTCTCCGGCCCCACGGCCGAGCTCGTCACGCCCCCGCCGGTCACCGCGCAGCCCCAGCGCAGCGTCGGTGGT
>JALYVC010000274.1 GCA_030853445.1 Actinomycetota bacterium
GCCTCGGGCAGGGCGGGGGGTCCTACGACCGCGCCCTGGTGCCCCGACACCCGGCGGCGCTCGTGGTGACCCTGCTACACGACGGGGAGCTGCGCGGCGTCGACGAACCGCTGCCGCACTCCGCCCTCGACCGGCCGGTCGACGGGATCGTCACCGCCGACGCGGGCTTCGTCGGCCTGCCGGTCGGTCGGCGCACTCAGCTCCCCTGCACCTGACCGCTCGGCACCAGCGTCAGCGTCTCCTCCGCGGCCCGCTCGACCGCGGCCCGCGTCGACGGCCAGGGGTAGCTGCCGCCGCTGGCCCAGGTGTCGGCCTGGTCGATGTAGTGCGCGTCGTAGGGGTGCCCGCTGTTGCCGGTCTGGTTGACCCACGTCGAGGCGTCGAGGTCGCCGAGGTCGACGACCATCCGCATCGACGGCGCGCTCGTGACCTGGAAGGTCGTGCCGCTGATGTCGGTCGGCGACGCACCCGGTGCCCGCGCAGCGGCGTTGTAGCTGTTGGCGTTGACGATCGAGCTGCCGCCGGGCAGCCCGATGGGGCCACGGTTGAAGATCGAGCGCACGAGGTCGGGCACCGTAGGGCCTCCCAGCACGGGGTGCGTGAGGGTGACCTGGTGCAACGAGCCCCACGACCACGTGACGGGATCCTTGCCCAGGTGCCGCGTGAGGTCGAGCCGGGCGCCGATGAGCGCCTTCTTGAGGATCTCGTCGCGCCCCTCGACGACCCCCGGGGTCTGCTTGTCGTCCCACCACGGGTTGTTGGGCTGGTCGAGCAGCGTCGTGACCGCGACCATCCAGCGGGACCCGCCGGTGGCCTGGATGCCGCTCGGGAGCTCGTCGTTGAAGGTGTACTGCAGCAGACGAACCCACACGGCGTTGAAGTACGACGCCCTCACGCCCGCCTTGCTGCGGTCGGCCGGCTCGGTGAAGTCCCAGTCGGCCAGCAGCGCCTGGGCCTGCTGGGCGAACTGCTCGGTCGCGGAGTTGTCGACCCCGGGCTCCTCGCCGGTGCGGCCCCGCAGGTCGACCGAGAGCAGCGCCTTGACCAGGGTCGGGGCGAACTCGTTGCGCGTGTCGAGCTGGATCGAGCGCATGTCGTCGGGCGACACCTTGCCGCCGCCCCTCATCCGTTCCTGCAGCAGGTCGCTGATGCGCTGGGAGCGGAACCCGAGGTCCCAGTCGGCGCTGAGGAACGGCCCCCCGCGCACGGCCGTCACCTGCTGGTTGGCCGTGACCACGAAACCCTCCGGCGGGTCGTAGGCCCACGGCAGCCGGTCGAAGGGCACGTAGCCGCGCCAGTCGTAGGCGCTGTCCCATCCGGGCGCCGGCCAGTAGCCCGGAACGGTGTTGGGCACCGAGGTCGACCGCACCGGGATCAGCCCGGGGGCCTGGTAGCCGATGTGGCCGGCCGTGTCGGCGTAGACGAGGTTCTGCGACGGAACCGCGAAGAGCTTGGCGGCGGCACGGAACTGCGTGAAGTCGGTGGCCTCGTTCATCGCGAAGATCGCGTCAGCCGTCGTGGAGGGCACCAGCCCCGTCCAGGCGAGTGACACGGCATACGTGTCCTGCTGGGGAGTGAGGCGCACCAGCGCCCGGCGTCCCACCTGCGCCGCGGAGTCGATGACGTCGCTGATGACCGGGCCGTGCACGGTGCGTCGCACGGTGAGGGGCACATCGGCACCCCCGGCGACCTTGATCGTCTCCGTCGAGGTCTGGAGCGGCACCTGCTTGCCGTCGCGCAGGTAGGTGTCGTCGGTGATCTTCTCGAGGTAGAAATCGGAGACGTCGGGGCCCAGGTTGGTGAACCCCCATGCCACAGAGGCATTGTGGCCGATGACGATGCCCGGCAGCCCGGCGAAGGAGAAGCCGGAGACGTCGAAGGGACAGGTCGCCGAGACGGTGCGACAGTGCAGCCCGGTCTGATACCAGACACCAGGAAGAGATGTCGCGAGATGGGGGTCGTTGGCCAGCAGCGGCTTGCCCGTGGTGGTGTGCTCGCCCCCGACCACCCACGAGTTCGAGCCGATGCCCTCCCCATGCCCGAGCAGGCTGGGCAGGGCGTCGAGGGCCTGCTGCACCCCGGCGTAGACACCGGTGGCTGCCGGCGTCACGGCCGCGTCCACCGCCGCGACGCTCGGCACCGCCTGGCTGCTCGTCTGCCCGTATGCCGTGGGGCTCGCCAGTGCCCGCCGCTGCAGCGCCTGCGGGACCGCGGAGCCCGCCGAGCTCGTGGCCGGCGACCAGTCACCGGACGACAGGATCGGGTCGTGGCCCGCCGCGGAGTAGTCGGGGTAGATGACCTTCAGCTGGGCCTGAGAGTAGGTCGTGCCGAGACGGGCGCGCGCCAGCTCGTCGTCGTAGTTGCTGCGCAGGTCCCACGCCATCGCCTTGAGCCACGAGAGCGAGTCGACGGCGGTCCACCGCTCGACGGCGTAGTTCTTCACCGTCTGACCGAGCACGACGTACTCCAGGGCCAGGTTGGCGTTCTCGCTGCCCGCGCGGCCGAGGTAGTCGTTGACCCCGTCGGCGTAGGCGTTGAGGTAGGCCCGGGTGGCCGGGGCCAGCTTGGGCAGCTCGGCCGCGGCGACCTTGCGCCAGCCCATGGTGCGCACCACCCTGTCAGCCTCCAGGCCCGCCGAGCCGACCAGCTCGGACAGGCGCCCCGCGGTGACGTGGCGGCGGTAGTCCATCTCGAAGAAGCGGTCCTGCGCCGCGACGAAGCCCTGCGCACGGAAGAGGTCGTCGGTGGAGTCGGCGTAGATCTGCGGGGTGCCCTGAGCGTCACGCAGCACGGTGACCCGCCCGCCCAGCCCGTTGAGCTCGATCTCACCCCGCGTCTGCGGGAACGACTGGCGCACGAGCGCCGTCCCGGCCACCGCAGCGAGCGCGACCACGATGACGAGGAGGATGGCCACACCCAGGCCGACCCTCCGCAGGACTCTCGCTCGCTCCACCCTGCGAGACTAATGGGGCCGTGACGACCGACCGAGGAGGCCTGCCGTGACCGACCTGCTCGACATCGTGCTCCCCGGCGGGGTGTCGTGGTCCTTCGCGGAGGGAGGCTCGACGTCCTTCGACCTCGCCGACCTCACCCGCTCGCTGCTCCTCGGCTCGGCGGTGCTGCTCGTGGCCGTCGTGGCCGTGCGGCTCTCGGTGCGTTCCGGGGTGCCGGCCCTGCTGCTCTTCCTCGGGATCGGGCTGGCCATCGGCGAGGGTGGTCTCGGCATCCACTTCGACTCCGGCTCGCTGACCCAGGTGCTGGGCTACGCCGCCCTGATCCTCATCCTGGCCGAGGGTGGCCTGACGACCCGGTGGTCCGGCATCCGCAAGTCGGTGGCACCGGCCGCCGTCCTGTCGACGATCGGGGTCGTGGTGTCGGTCGTCGTCGTCGGGGTCGCCTCCCGCTTCCTGCTGCACCTCGACTGGACGGTCGCCCTGCTCGTCGGGGCGATCCTCACCTCGACCGACGCCGCAGCGGTCTTCTCCGTGCTGCGCACGGTGCCGCTGCCGCGCCGGCTGTCGGGACTGCTCGAGGCCGAGTCGGGCTTCAACGACGCACCGGTGGTCATCCTCGTGGTGACGCTCGCAGCCCAGTCGGCGCCCGGGGCGGTGCACCACCCGTGGTGGGTCATCGTGCTCGAGGCGGGGGGCGAGCTGCTCGGCGGCGCCGCCATCGGGCTGCTGCTCGGCCGCCTCGGCGGCGCCTTCCTGCGCCGCGCCGCCGGGGCGTCATCGGGTCTGTTCTCCATCGGGGTCATCGCCCTGTCCGTGCTGGCGTACGCCGTCGCCGACACCGCGCACACGAGCGGCTTCCTCGCGGCCTACCTCTCGGCGCTGGTGCTCGGCAACATGGGGCTGCCCCACGGGGCGGCCGTGCACGCCTTCGCGTCGGCCCTCGGGTCGGTCGCCCAGATCGGCCTCTTCGTCCTGCTCGGGCTGCTGGCCGCGCCCGACCGGCTGGTCGAGCGCATCCCCACGGCCCTCGTCGTCGGGCTCGTCCTGCTCCTCGTGGCGCGACCGCTCTCGGTGCTGGTGTCGCTGACGCCCTTCCGCATCGGCTGGCGCGACCAGGTCTTCCTCTCGTGGGCCGGCCTGCGCGGCGCGGTACCCGTCGTGCTCGCCACCGTCCCGACCACTCTCGGCACGCCCGGCACCGAGTGGGTCTTCGACCTCGTCTTCGTGCTCGTCGTCATCTTCACCTTCGTCCAGGCCCCCACCCTGCCGTGGGTGGCCCGGCGGCTCGGGCTCGTCGAGTCGGTGCAGCAGGTCACGCTGCAGGTGGAGACCACGCCGCTCGAGCGGATGAACGCCGAGATCGTCGAGGTGACGGTCGGGCAGCGCTCACACATCCACGGGGTCGAGGTCTTCGAGCTGAGGCTCCCCCCGGGAGCGACGGTGACGCTGGTCGTGCGCGACGGGGTCGGCATCGCCCCGAACCCACGGACGACGCTGCGTCGAGGCGACCAGCTGCTCATCGTCACCACCACGCAGTCGAGAGCAGCCGCCGAGGCCCGGGTGCGCGCCGTCGACCGGGACGGGCGGCTCGCCGGGTGGACCTGACGAGCAGGGCACCTCCCCACCAGCCCCCCGGGTGACGGGCGGCGGTCGGCAGGACCCGCGCGTCCTCGTACACTCGTGCCGTCGCCCCGCGGCACCTGACCAGCACCAACCGAAGGACCTTCGTGCCCACCTATGCCTACTCCTGCACCGAGTGCGGTCACGCGTTCGACGCCGTGCAGGCGTTCACCGACGACGCCCTGACCGCCTGCCCCGAGTGCGGCGGTCGCCTCCGCAAGGTCTACGGCTCGATCGGTGTCTCCTTCAAGGGATCGGGCTTCTACCGCAACGACTCCCGCGCGGCGGCCCCCGGCTCGGGCAGCGCCAATAAGAGCGAGGGGTCCTCGTCGGGTTCGTCCGACTCCGGCTCGTCCGGGTCTGACGGCTCGTCGGGCTCGTCCGGGTCGGACGGCTCGTCGGGCGCCGGGTCGAACGGGTCGGGCTCTACTGGCTCGGGCTCCGGCTCGTCCGGCGCCTCGTCCACGCCCAGCAAGTCGGGCAAGTCGGGCTCGTCGGCCTCGTCAGGCAAGTCGGGCAAGTCGGGCTCGTCGGGCGGCTCCAGCAGCCCCTCCACGGCCTCCTGACCGGCTGGGGGGCCCGGACGTGACGCAGATCCGGCCCCTCGTGCCGGACGACGTCGGGCCCGTGCAGGCCCTGTCGGAGGAGGCCTTCGGGCCCTCCCTCGTCGGCGCCGAGCCCCCGCCTCTGGAGCGGAGCGGGCGGCGGCGCTGGGGGTCCTTCGACCGCGGGCGTCCCGTCGCGCACCTGGCAGTGCGCCGCTACGACTCGTGGTGGGCGGGCGCCACCGTGCCGACCGCGGGCATCGCCTCCGTGACCGTGGCCGCCGAGCGGCGGGGCGACGGGCTGCTGGCTGGGCTGCTGAGCGTCGCCCTCGACGCCGAGCGCGCCGACGGCGCCTGCGTCCTGTCGACGCTCTACCCGACCGCCACCGGGATCTACCGTTCACTGGGGTACGAGGTCGTGACGTCGTACGACATCGTCGACGTGCCGGTCGCCGGCCTGGCCCGGCTGCGACCGGGCGCCGGCATCACCGTGCGCCGGGCCGAGACCGGCGACGTCCCCGCCCTGCGGGCGGTCTACGACACCTGGGCCGCGGCCCAGCGCGGGCCGCTCACCCGGCGCGGGCCCTCGTTCACCGCCACCGACACCGAGCTGCTCGAGGCCGGTACCGGCACGACGCTGGCGCTCGACGAGGACGGAGCGGTCGTCGGCTACGCGTCGTGGCAGCGGGGGCCGGGCTACGACGGCACTGCCGTCATCACGGTGAACGACCTGCTCGCCACCGACGACCGCGCCCATGCCCACCTCTGGTCGTTCTTCGCCTCCTTCTCCAGCGTCGTCGGCACCCTGCGCGTGCGCACCTCCGGGGTCGACGCGGCGCGCCGGCACCTGCCCGGCTCGATGGGCACCGTCACCGACTCCCGGCCCTACATGCTGCGCGTCGACGACGTCGCCGCGGCGGTCACCGCCCTCGCGCCGACGGGGACGGCCCGCTTCGCCGTCGTCGGCGACCGGCTGGGGGTCATGGACGGCACGTATGCCGTCGCCGACGGCGGCTGCCGTCGCCTGGACGACCGGCCGGACCCCCACGTGCCCACCTTCAGCCCCCGCGGTCTGGCCCTGGCCTACGCCGGGGTGGAGTCGAGCGCCTCCCTGCGTCTCGGTGGGCTGCTGCACGGCCCGGAGGACGACGTAGCCCTCGAGGCGTGCTGGGGACGTCGCGGCGCGGTGCACGTGCGCGACTACTTCTGACGACCGGCGACCCGGGGCCGGTGCCGGGGGACCGGGGGCCGGGGACCGGGGGCCGACCGTCCACAGCCCCCGACGTCGGGCCCGTCGTCCACAACCCGAGTGGCCGCATCGGGTACGGAGCCCGCCGCCGCCCTAGGGTCGGTCCATGACGTCGAGCGCCTCCCCCACCACCGCCACCACCCCCCTGGCCGAGATCGGCATCATCGGGGGCTCGGGGTTCTACGAGTTCTTCACCGATGCCGAGCGGGTCTCGGTCGAGACCCCCTTCGGCCAACCGAGCGACGACCTCGTCATCGGTGAGGTCGACGGGCGGCGGGTGGCGTTCCTGGCCCGTCACGGCCAGGGGCACCGCATCCCGCCCCACCGGGTGAACTACCGGGCCAACCTCTGGGCGCTGCGCGCGGTCGGCGTGCGCCAGGTGCTCGCGCCGTGCGCGGTCGGGTCGCTGCGGGCCGATCTCGGTCCGGGCACGGTCGTCGTCCCCGACCAGGTCGTCGACCGCACCTGGGGGCGGGCGCACACCGTCTACGACACCGAGGGTCCGGTCGTGCACGTCAACTTCGCCGACCCCTACTGTCCCCGCCTGCGCGAGGCCGTCACCCACACCGCCACCGGGGCCGGGCTGCCGGTCGAGGGCTCCGGCACGCTCGTGGTGGTCAACGGCCCCCGGTTCTCCTCCCGGGCCGAGAGCCACTGGCACCAGCAGGCCGGCTGGAGCATCGTCGGGATGACGGGCATGCCCGAGGCGGCCATCGCGCGCGAGCTCGCACTGTGCTTCTCCCACGTCGCCCTGGTCACCGACCACGACGCGGGCGTCGAGGGTGACGCCGGGGTCACTCACGCCGAGGTCCTCGAGGTCTTCGCGCAGAACATCGAGGCGCTGAAGTCGGTGCTGGCCCAGGCCATCCCCACCCTGCCCCCAGCAGAGGACGACGCCTTGGCGGCCTGCCCCTGCCGCCGAGCGCTCGACGGGCTGATGCTGCCCTTCGAGCTGCCCTGACGTGGACCGCGCGGCAGGTGGGGCCCCGGGGAGGCTGAGGCGGGCGCTGGGCCGCAGCCCCACGGTGCCTCGGGCGATGCGGGGTATCGAGCCCGGGCGGACGCCTGTGTCGTTCGCCCTCGGGTCAGCCTCCGGCTCGCGTCGCGCTCGACGACCGAGCCTGCTCGGGGGCACGACACGGAGGCAGTCCTGGCGTCGAACCCAGGCCCGGCGTGGGGTGTCTGCGCTGCTGGCGGGCACCGCCACCTGGCTGGTCGTGTCGGCGGTGGTGCCGCACCCGGTCGAGGCCGGGGTGCCGGTCGTCGTCGTCGTCCACGACCTGGCCCTGGGAGCACGGGTCGGGGCCGACGACGTGCGGCTCGAACGTCGGCCCGCGTCCGAGCGGCCGCTATCGGCGGTGCCGCGCATGGTCGACGCCGTGGGTCAGGTGACCGCGGGCCCGGTCGGGGAGGGCGAGCTGCTGACCACCACCCGCTTCAGGGGACCGGCGGCGCTCGCCGGACTCGCTCCCGCCCGGGTGGCCGTAAGCATCCCCCTCGTCGACGACGGGCTGCTGCCGGTCCTGAGCGCCGGTGACCGCGTCACGGTCCTCACCCCGGGCACCGGCGCGAGCATCGCGACCGCGGCGCCCGTGCTGTCGGTGTCCTCGCCCGACGACGGTGGGGCGGGCCTTCGCGGAACCGACGTCCTCGGGCATGTCTCGTCGGGCGGCACCGGAGCCCGGGTGGTGCTCGGGCTCACCGCCCAGGAGGCGACGTCGGTCGCAGCAGCCATGGGGGGCGCGAGCGGGCTCACCGGCTTCGTGCTCGCGCTCCGAGGCGACTGACGCCCCGACCGAAGCTCGCACTGCTCGCATCGGCGGGCGCCTCCCTGGACAGCCGGCCGAATCTCGTGAGCGATGACACCGCGAGATCGCGCGTGGCAATAACCTTCTCGCCGACCACCACCTCGGGGCCGGCCCCTATCGAAGGACATCACCAGCAATGATCAAAGGCTTCAAGGACTTCCTCCTGCGCGGCAACGTCGTCGACCTCGCGGTCGCGGTCGTCATCGGTGGCGCGTTCGTCAAGGTCGTCGACCTGTTCGTCAGCAACATCATCAACCCGCTGCTCGCGGCGATCGGGTCCCCGGACACCGGCGGCTTCGGGCCGACCCTGCGGACGGGCGACGCCAAGACCTTCATGGACTTCGGCGGCATCATCAGCCAGATCATCGTCTTCGTGCTGACCGCAGCAGTGGTCTACTTCATCATCGTGGTCCCGATGAACCGCATCATGGCCATGCGCAAGACCGGCGAGGAGCCCGAGCCCGCCGCGCCGTCCGAGGACGTCATCCTGCTTCAGGAGATCCGCGACCTGTTGCGCGGGCAGAGCATCGCCGACCGCACGGACCTGTCCGGGTCCTGAAGCCCAGCACACGGGTCAGCACTGCGGTCAGCGCACCGACTGGCGGGGTGGGAACAGCGTCGTCCCGCATACGGGGTCACGTGCCCGGAAATGCGCGCCCCACCCGGCCCAGCCCCGCATACGGGGGCACGTGCCCGGATATGCGCCACCTACCGTCCCGCCGGGGCGGCGGCGGGAACAGGCTGGCCCCTCGCTGCTCAGCCCCAGTGCGGGGGTCGCTGCGCGGTGAGCCACTGCTGGTGAGCGGCGTCGTCGACCCGCTCCCCCCATCCGGCGTCCGTGTCGTCACGGGCCGGCTGGCCGCCACCGTCAGGGGTGGACGCGTCGGGGTCCGCATCCGGACCCTCCTGCGAGCCGCCCGTCGCGGCGCGCGTGACTCGCCGGTGACCGTGGCGGCGAGGCCGCGCGGCCTCCACGCCGAGGGCCCCCTCAGCCCCGCCCCCTCCCACGTCGTGAGCACCGACGACGTCGGCCGGCTCAATATCCTCGCCGCCCCTCACCAGCGACCGACCGACCCGCCGGACTCACCCGACCCACCCTGGCCTTCGCCTTCGTCCTGGCCGGGCGGACGGGGCCGGGTGGCGGCGATGACCCGGGCCACCTCGCGGGCCGGGTCGCGATACAGGTCGGTCGACCAGACCCGCACGAAGTGCCAGCCGAGGCCGGTGAGGTGCTCCTGCCACAGCCGGTCGCGCTCGCGGGTGCCGGTCATCGCGGCATACGACGCACCGTCGCCCTCGACGGCGACGGGCGGCAGGTCGGGGTGGCTGGGATCGGTGACGACCAGGTCGATCAGGTGCCTGCCGGAGCCGACGTCCTCGAGCACCTGCAGGCCCTCGCGCCGCAGCCGGTCGCCGAGGTCGGCCATCAGGGGGTCACGGGCCCGGTCGCCGGTCGCCCGCGGGTCGTGGGCGGCGGCGGCGAGGTCGACGAG
>JALYVC010000283.1 GCA_030853445.1 Actinomycetota bacterium
CCCCAGGACCCGTCGATCTGAGGTACGACCCTGCGCTCCCACCGCCCCCCATCGCCCTGGCGCGATGGGGGGCGTGGCGCGCAGTGGCTCGGAGCGGTCACGCCCACCGGCTTGGTCGAAGTGGCCACCCCGGGAGGACAGAAGTGCCAAGATCTCCTGGGAGGCGCAGCCATCCGCGCACCGATCCGAGGGAAGCACCATGACCGACGCCGAGCAGCCAGACCACACCAGCAACCCGCAGACACCCCTCGGCCAGCCGATTGCTCCTGCCTGTCCACCGGCTCGGTCCTACGGCCTGACCCCCACCGCCCCCTACGCGGCGCCACCGGCGGCCCTCGCCACCGGGAGCGCAATAAAGCGGCGCAACGTCGTCGCGGTCTGGCTGGGGCTCCCGCTGGTCACGCTGGGGATCTACACGTGGGTGTGGTGGTACAAGATCAACGCCGAGATGGGGCGCCTCGACCCTCGTCGTCCGGTCAGCGCCGGCACCAGCCTCCTGGCGATCACCCTGGGCAGCTTCCTCATCGTGCCGCCCTACATCAGTGTCTACAACACGGGAAAGCGAATAGCGCAGCGCCAGCACGCTGTCGGTATCGGGTCGAGCTGCTCGCCGGTCATCGGCGTGTTGCTCGTCTTCGTCTTCGGCCTCTACTCGCTCTACTACCAGTCGGAGCTCAACAAGATCTCCGACCACCTCGGCTCCCCCCCGGCTGGCACCCCGGTCCGGCTGACGGCCTGAGCGCGGACTTCAGCCGCTGGGAAGCATCGCCCGCAGGGCGCCGATCGTGTCGGCCTCCTGCGGGCGCTTGTCCTCTCGGTAGCCCTTGACCCGCGCGAAGCGCAGCGCAATCCCCCCGGGATAGCGAGTGCTGCGCTGCACCCCGTCAATGGCGACCTCGACCACGGTGACCGGCTCGACCCAGACGGTGCGCGCGGTGCGGCGGACCTCGAGCTGCGTGAAGCGCTCCGTCTGCCAGCGCAGGAGCTCGTCGGTCAGGCCCTTGAAGGTCTTGCCGACCATGACGTACGCGCCTGGCTCGCCATAGGCCCCCTCGGCATCGCGCGCACCGAGGTGGAGGTTGGACAGCCACCCCTCGCGACGGCCCGACCCCCACTCGCAGGCGAGCACCACGAGGTCGTAGGTGTGCACGGGCTTGACCTTGACCCAGCTCTTGCCGCGCCGGCCGGCGGCATACGGCGCATTGATGCCCTTGACGACGACGCCCTCGTGTCCCGCGGCGAGCGCCTCGTGGGAGACCCGCTCTGCGACAACAGGGTCGGCTGTGACCTCACCGGGGATCCGGTGCTCACCAACCACCCGCTCGAGCTCGCGCAGGCGCACCGACAGCGGCTCGTCGAGCAGGTCGCGGCCGTCGACGTGGAGCACGTCGAAGAACCACGGCCGCAGCAGGGTCTCGCGCGGCGCGTCCGCACCGAAGCGCGACATCGTCTCCTGGAAGGGCCGTGGCCCGCCGTCCTCGTCGAGCGAGAGCGTCTCGCCGTCGAGGATGACGTCCTCAACAGGCAGACCCCGCACGACATCGACGACCTCGGGCACGCGGTGCGTGATCTCGGCGAGGCTGCGGGTGTAGACGTGCACCTCGTCGCCCCTGCGGTGGACCTGGATCCGGGCACCGTCGAGCTTCCACTCGACCGACGCCTCGCCGGTGACGGCCAAGGCGGCGGCCGGGTCGGCGGCGGTCGAGGCGAGCATCGGCATCACCGGACGACCGACGACGAGACCGATGGCTGCCACGTCGTCGGCGGTGCCGACCAGCGCGAGACGGGCCGTCTCACCGAGGTCTCCGGAGAGCATGACGGCGCGACGCACGACATCACCGGGCACGTCGGCAGCGCGGGCCACGGCGTCGACCAGGACGCCCTCGAGTGCGCCCGTGCGCATCTCGCCGAGCAGCACCCGGCCGATGAAGTCCTGCTCGGCCGCGGTGGCGCGCGAGGCCACCGCCCGCAGCGACGCCGTACGGGCCGCTGCCGAACCGCTGCCCGAGGTGGCAAGCAGGGTGTCGAGCAACCCGTCGAGGTCGGGCACGGTCAGGGTCGGCTCGTCGGCCGGCTCCCCCATCACCGACGAGAGGCCGCGCCAGCCGACACCCACCCGCCCCTGCCGGGCTTTGCCGACGAGGAAGCCCACGGCCGACGCCACCTCGTCCTCCGGGAGCCGCCGCAGCAGGCCGGCCAGCGCGTCGACCTTCGCCAGACGAGACCGTGTGGACGAGACGGTGGCGGCGGTGGCGACGACCTCGTGGAGCAGCACCGTCGCATCGTCGCACTCACCCCCGACACTCGCCGCCCTCGGCACCCGGACCCCTGCACCCCCGGCCCCCCGGCCCCGGCCCCGGCGTGGACGTCCTGCGCCTGACGCGCCCTTTCCCGGCGTCCCAGGGGTACGAAAGGGCGCGTGGGCCGCAACAAGCGAGCCTGTATGAGGACGCGGCAGCCGTCGCCGGACGCCGTCACCTCGGCCCACCGCGCCAGTCGCGTCGCCACCACAGCGACCGGAGCGACCGGAGCGACGACGATCGCCACCACCCACTGATCCTCGCGCTCCCGCCGGGTCAGGCCGCGATGGCCTCGTCCTCCTCGACCATGAGCGGGGGCAGAACCGGTGGGTCGGCAGGATGGAGAGCAGCCGCAGGGCGCGGGCGCTGTAGGTCCTACCGCGGCCGCACCTTCGCTGCCGGGTCGACCCATCCCACAGGGCCAGCCACGCACCCCGCACCCCGAACCCAGGACCCAGGACCGAAGACGGAGAGCCCCGACCTCGAACCCCGGTGAGCCCCGAACCCCCATCACGAGGGGATGCGGTGGCAGGATCGACCCATGCTCGTCACCGACCTGAGGATCTACCCCGTCAAGTCGCTCGGTGGCGTAGCCGTGCCCTCAGCCGGCGTCGAGCCACAAGGCCTGGCTGGCGACCGGCGGTGGTGCATGGTCGACGAGTCGGGTGAGGTCGTCACCGCGCGGGAGTGTCATGGCCTGCTGCGGCTGACTGCCGAGGTCGTTGACGAGGACACGATCCGGGTCACGGACCGGGCCGACGGCGCGAGCATCCTCGTCGACACCCCCCTCGGGCTGGGTCCGGTGCCGATCTCGTTGTCACGTCTGGCCTTTGCCTCGCCGTCCGACGCCGACGTAGGCGAGTGGATCGGTGACCGCGTCGGCCGACGACTGCGCCTGGTGTGGCAGGAGGACCCCTCTTCGCGACCTGTCTCGGGTGCGCACGGCGGGCAGCCGGGCGACGTGCTCTCGATGGCCGACACGGGGCCGGTCCTGCTGGCCTCGGAGGCGTCGATGACCCGGCTGAACGAGTGGATCTCCCTGGAGTCGGACGCCCCCGACCCCGGCGACCTCGATCCGGACGACCTGAGCGACAGTGCAGCCGCACCGGTCACCGGACCCCTCGACATCCTGCGGTTCCGCGCCAACGTGGTCGTCGACGGCGAGGAGCCGTTCGCGGAGGACGCCTGGGGCACGGTGCGGATCGGTGAGGTCGCCTTCCGCAAGACCGAGCTGTGCGACCGCTGCGTGATGACGACGATCGACCCGGTCACCCTGGCGGGGGGCAAGGAGCCCATTCGCACCCTGGCCCGCCACCGGCGCTGGGACGGCGCCACCTGGTTCGGCACCCGACTGCTGCCACTCGACGGTGGCACCCTCCACGTGGGTGACGCAGTGACGCCCGGCCCCTAGATGATTGATTCCCGGCTGTTGCTGGTGTTGTCGGTGTGGCTGGTGGTGTGATGGGGCGAGGGTGTCCAGACTCGGCGTGCTTACCCAACGTCGAGCAGGGAGCTCAACATGGACACCGATCTG
>JALYVC010000290.1 GCA_030853445.1 Actinomycetota bacterium
CTGCAGGGGTGGTCGGGTCGGCCCTGCCGGTGGTGGCTGCCGCGACACCCACCCCTGCGGCCGAGGCCGCGTGGTCCGGCGAGCCGATGGAGCCGCGGGAGCCCGTGGGGCTGCAAGCCGTGGAGCCCGTGGTCTACGACCTCATGGCGGTCGACGCGGCCGCCCGGGCGGCGGTTGCCGCCGCGGTGTTCGCCCAGGAGTGGAGCCCGGTCCCCGTGCCCACGCCCACCTACATGCTCAAGGACAGCGCGCCGCGCCAGTCGGCCGAGTGGGGCGGTTGGGACGAGTCGACGCAGCCCGCGACGCTGTCGATGGTGCCCGTGCCGATCGAGGTCGAGGACGACGAGCTCGAGCAGCTGATGGCGGCCCGCCACCGGCGCGTCGTCGGCTAGCGGCTCAGCCCGACCGCTCGCCGACAGGCCCGCCCGCCGGTGGCTCGTTGCTCGGTGGCTCGTTGCCGGGGGACGCTTCGTCGGAGTCTCCGCCTGAGAGCAGGTGGCTGCCGACCGCGTTGACCACGGCCGCGACCGGTACGGCCAGCAGCGTGCCGATGATGCCCGCGACGATCGAGCCGGTGGCGATGGCGAGGATGACCGCCAGCGGGTGGATCTTGACCGACCGGCCCATGATGAAGGGCTGCAGCACGTGCGACTCCAGCTGCTGCACGCCGATCACCACGCCGAGCATGATCAGGGCGGTGACCGGCCCCTGGGCGACGAGGGCGAGCAGCACCGCGACCCCGCCGCTGAGCAGGGCGCCGATGATGGGGATGAACGACAGCAGGAAGACCAGCACCCCGATGGCCAAGGGGAAGGGCACCCTCAGCACGAGGGCGCCGATGGTGATCCCGACCGCGTCGACCGCGGCCACGAGCACGGTGGCGTGGGTGTAGGCCGTCAGCTGGCCCCACGCGACGTGTCCCGAGGAGTCGACCCTGCCGCGGGCGCCGCGCGGGAACAGCCGCACGACCCAGTCCCAGATGGTCGGCCCCTGGTAGAGGAAGAAGAACAACGTGAAGAGGCTGATGAAGAGCCCGGCGACGGCGTGTGTGGCCGTGACGCCGGCCTTCGCGGCATACGAGCGCAGGTCGGCGCTGGTCTGCAGCGACGACTTGAGCTGCTCGACGTAGCTGTCGAACTGGGTGTCGGTGATGTGGAAGGTCGTGCGGACCCAGTCGCGGATCTGGGTCAGCCCGTCGGCGGCCTGCGAGGCCATGTCACCGAAGCCACCGCTGATCTGGCTGCTGACCAGGGTCACGAGGCCGGCGATGACCAGGAGCGTGCCGAGCAGGGTGATGCCGGCCGCCGGCCCGCGCTTCATGAAGCGGCAGAGCCAGCGGTGCACGCTGCCGAGCAGCGCCGTAAGCAGGGTGGCGACCGCGAGGGGGATGGTGACCTCGGACAGGACCCCCAGCACGTAGGCCAGGCCGACGACGGCCACGACGATGATGAGCCCGCGCCAGGCCCACTCGCTCGCTGCGCGCACGGGGCGGGGGACTGGGGAGGAGGTCGACGAGGCCATGGCCCAACCGTAGGTGGTCGTCCAGGCGCGGGAGGACGCGCCGGTTTCTTCGGGCACCCGCGCCGGTGTTAGAGTTTCGGTCGCACCTAGGGGGCTGTGGCGCAGCTGGTAGCGCACTTCGTTCGCAATGAAGGGGTCAGGGGTTCGAATCCCCTCAGCTCCACCCAGGTCACGCGGGCCGATGGTCCGCAACACAGCACGACACCCGCCGGACCAGTCCGGCGGGTGTCGTGCTGTGTCCGGGCGCGTGGACGCTCAGGTGTCCGAGACGTCGACGTCGACGGGTCGCCAGTCCGGGGGTGGGCTGGCAGACAGGGCCGGGTCGTCGTCGGGCAAGGTGCGCACCGGGCCGGGCCGGGTCGTCGGCCCTTCGAAGCGCACGGTCACCAGACGGCGTCCCGAGCCCCACACCCACCCGTCGCCGAGCTCCTCGTGCACGACGTCCTGACCGGGACGCCATCGCCGGGCGCCGAGCGGCTCGGACGACGCCGGGGGGGCGGGCTCGGGCGTCGCC
>JALYVC010000293.1 GCA_030853445.1 Actinomycetota bacterium
CCGCGAGGTCGACCGAGCGCAGCCCACCACCCGCGCCGTGCCCGAGGACAGCCACCCCGTGCGCCGAGCGCGGGCGCAGGACGTGGACCCGCGCCGGCCCGCCGGGAGTCACGACCTCGACGACCCGTGGCGACGTACCGCCGCTCACGCGCCGACCACCTCACCCGTGACCGGGTCGACGGCCCCGTGCAGCTCCTCCCGGGGCAGCGGCAGCAGCAGCTGCTCGCCGTTGTTGCGCGTGGCGCTGACCGCCGACGAGACCGGATAGGCGTCGAAGCGACCCGGCCGCCGCGGCTCGTCGGGCAGCAGGAGCCGGCTCACGGTGTCGACGTCGGTCGTGCCCGGGTCGAGCCAGCGAGCCCAGTCGTCACGCTCGAGCACCAGCGGCTGGCGGTCGTGGATGCGGTCGAGGCCGGGCTCGGCCGCCGTCGTGACGATGGTGAAGGTGGTCAGCCACGCCTCCGGATCGGTGTCGGAGGCGACCTGCGGGTCGCGCCAGAACTCGTAGAGACCGGCGAGCGCCACGACGTCGCCGTCGAGGCGGTGCATGAAGAAGGGCTGCTTGCGCGGCTTGCCCTTGGCGTCGGTGGCCACGGGCGACACCTGCCACTCGTACCAGCCCTGCGCCGGCACGAGGCACCGGCGGGCCACGGCGGCCCGCTTGAAGGCGGGCTTCTCGAGCACGCTCTCGACGCGCGCGTTGATCATCCGGAGGCCGGCCTTGACGTCCTTGGCCCAGCTCGGCACCAGGCCCCAGGTCAGCAGCCGCAGCTGTCGGACCGGCGCTGCCCCCTCGTCGGACGAGGTACCGCGGGGCGCGCGGGTGAGCACGACCGGGGCCTGCTTCGTCGGCGCCATGTTCCAGTCCGGCGTGTTCGGCGGGGGGCTCTGCGGATGCACGAGCAGGCTGCGCGAAGGCTCACGCGTCGCGTCCAGCTCGATGTCGAGCTGTTCGACCAGCTCGGCCGTGTCCCTGCTCGCGGCATACCGCCCACACATGACGATCACTCTAGGCGGGTAGGACGTGGCCAGGGGTCGCCATCGGCCCCCGGCGGGCGTCGTACGGCGTCACGGGGTGACGTCGCCCCGTGCATCTGGCCCACCGCCCCCACCGCACCAACTACGGTGGGGGGTGACCGCACCGGGCCGCCTGGCCCAGCAAGGAGACACTCCCGATCATGTCGATCGTCCGCCGGATCGCCCGCCCCATGCTCGCCGCCATCTTCGTTGCCGGTGGCATCGACCAGCTGCGCCACCCCGGCGCCAAGGTCGGATCAGCCTCTCCCCTGCTCGACAAGGTCATTCCCGCGCTCGGGCTGCCCGACGACAAGGAAATGCTCGTGCGCGCCAACGGCGCGACCATGGTCGCGGCCGGAGCCATGATGGCCACGGGCCGTCTCCCCCGGGTCGGCGGCCTGCTCGCCGCCCTGTCCATGGCCCCCACCACCGTGGCCGGCCACAGCTTCTGGGAGAAGTCCGACCCCACGGAGCGCGCCCAGCACCGCACCCAGTTCCTCAAGAACGTCGCGATCATCGGCGGGGCGCTGATGGTCGCGGTCGACACCGACGGCCGCCCCGGTCTCGCCTGGCGCGCCCACCACGCGAAGGACGCCACCCGTCGCGAGGCCCGCCACGTCAAGCGGTCCGCGAAGCGCCAGGCCAAGATCGCCACCCAGTCGGCCCAGCTCAGCGTCCAGGACGCGCTCCGCTGACCGATGGTGACCCACCCCCGGCCCGCTGACGCGGGCGACCCCCTCCATCCGCAGCGTTCCACCCGCCCTGCCACCTGGTCGGCCCCGGTCGCCCCCGACCCCCTCGCAGCGGTCGTGCCCCTGCCGGGAAGCAAGTCGCTGACCAACCGCTTCCTGGTGCTGGCCGCCCTGGCCAACGACCGGTCGCGCCTGCGGCGTCCGCTGCGCTCGCGCGACACCCTGCTCATGGCGCAGGGTCTGCGCGACCTGGGGGTCGGCATCGAGGACGTCTCCGCCGACGATGGCGACGACACCGCCGACTGGCTGGTGACGCCGCCGGAGTTACTCGCGGGCGGGCGCCGCGTCGACGTCGGCCTCGCCGGCACGGTCATGCGGTTCCTGCCGCCCGTGGCGGTCCTCGCCGACGGACCGGTCGACTTCGACGGGGACCCGGGCGCCCGGGTGCGTCCCATGGGGCCGGTCATCGACGCGCTGCGCGCGCTCGGTGCCCGCATCGACGACGACGGTCGCGGTGCCCTGCCGTTCACCGTACGAGGCGCCGGTGGTCTGCCCGGTGGGTCGGTCACCCTCGACGCGTCATCATCTTCCCAGTTCATCTCGGCGCTGCTGCTCGCAGGCGCCCGCTACGACCAGGGCGTGACGATCCACCACGTCGGCAAACCGGTGCCGAGCGAGCCGCACATTGCGATGACGGTCGAGACCCTGCGTGACGCGGGGGTCGACGTCGACGACAGCGAGCCCAACACGTGGCGGGTGGAGCCGAGCGAGATCAGCTCGCTCGACGTGCACATCGAGCCCGACCTCTCCAACGCCGGGCCCTTCCTCGCCGCCGCGCTCGTCACGGGCGGCTCGGTGCGGGTGCCCGACTGGCCGCAGCACACGACCCAGGCCGGCGACGCGCTGCGCGACATCCTCGACGCGATGGGTGCCGACGTCTCGCTCGACCGCGACGGCCTCACGGTGAGGGGCGAGGGCCCCATCGAGGGTCTCGACATCGACCTGCACGACGCGAGCGAGCTCACGCCGCTCGTGGCGGCGCTGGCGTCCATGGCGCAGTCACCCACCTGGATCCGGGGTGTCTCCCACATCCGCTTCCACGAGACCGACCGGCTCGCCGCCCTCGTCACCGAGATCAACGCTCTGGGCGGTCACGCCGTCGAGACCGAGGACGGCCTGCGCATCCACCCGAAACCCTTGCAGGGCGGCCGTTTCCGCACGTATCACGACCACCGCATGGCGACCGCCGGCGCCCTCATCGGGCTGCGGGTGCCTGGGGTGCTCGTCGAGGACATCGCGACCACGGGCAAGACGCTGCCCGACTTCACCGGCATGTGGAGCGCCATGCTGGCCTCAACGAGGACCTGACCCCACCCCATGCCGACCTCCTCCCGCTGGCGAGACCTCGACGAGTCCGACGTGCGGGTGCGACCCAACCCGCGCGGGTCCAGGCGCCGCACCAAGGAGACCCCCGCCCACGAGGACGCCCTGCCGGGGTTCGTCGTCACGGTCGACCGCGGGCGCTACACGGTGCTCGTCGCTGCTGGTGTCGGCGGGCGTCGCGAGCCCGAGCGGCTCGTCACGGCCATGAAGGCCCGCGACCTGGGCCGCAAGGGCATCGTCGTCGGTGACGACGTGGCGCTGGTCGGCGACTCGTCCGGCAGCTCCGACGCCCTCGCGCGCATCGTGAGGGTGTCGCCACGGCGATCGGTGCTGCGCCGCACGGCCGACGACACCGACCCGGTCGAGCGCGTCATCGTCGCCAATGCCGACCAGCTCGTCGTCGTCTCGTCACTGACCAACCCCGAGCCGCGACCGCGGCTGATCGACCGCTGTCTCGTCGCGGCGTACGACGCCGGCCTCGAGCCCCTGCTGGTGCTCACCAAGGCCGACCTGATCGACCCGACGCCGTTCCTCACCACGTATGCGCCGCTCGAGGTGCCGCACGTCATCACCTCGTGGGGCGGCGCCAGCCACCAGGTGGCGGGGGCCGAGACCGGCCCTGGCCGCTTCGTCGGGCTCGACGAGGTGCGTGAGCGCCTGACCGACCGGGTCTCGGTGCTCGTCGGCCACTCGGGCGTCGGGAAGTCGACCCTGGTCAACGGTCTCGTGCCGGGGGCGCGGCGGGCCACAGGCGATGTCAATGACGTCACCGGGAGGGGCCGGCACACCTCGAGCTCGGGGATCGCCCTGCGGCTCGCGGGGGGCGGGTGGGTCGTTGACACCCCCGGAGTGCGCTCCTTCGGCCTGGCCCACGTCGACCCCGAGCGGATCGTCGTGCACTTCCCCGACCTCGAGCGCGGCACCGACGCCTGCCCCCGGGGTTGCACCCACGACGAGCCCGAGTGCGGTCTCGATGCCTGGGTCGCGTCAGGTGCAGCCGGGCCGTCCGGTCCCGCCCGGCTCGACTCGCTGCGCCGGCTGCTGCGCGCTCGCGCGGGCACACCCGACGACCGCACCGAGGAGTGGGGCGACGACTGAGTCGCCCGCTCGTCTCGTCCGCAGGCCCTGCGTGTCATGATCACCGCCAGCCCGGTGAACCCGACCTGCCACAGCCGACGAGGAACCCCCGATGACCATCACAGGACTTCCCCTCCACCCGCTCGTCGTCCACGCCGTGGTGGTGCTGCTGCCCCTCATGGCCCTGGTCACCGTGCTGGTGGCCGTGCGGCCCACCCTGCGCGGCAGGCGGATCTGGTGGGTGGTGGGGGCGAACGCGGTGATGACCGGGGTGACCCTGCTGGCCAAGGAGAGTGGTGAGTCGCTCCAGCGCTCGCTCGGCGGACGCATCGCCCAGGAGCACGGCCAGATGGGCGAGATCATGCCGGTCTTCGCCGGAGTGCTCTTCCTGGCCTCCGTCGCCGTGGCCCTCACCCGGCGCAGCAGGACCCTCGGCACCGCAGCCACGGTCGTCTCGGTCCTGGCCGCCGCGGCTGCGGTGGTGTGGACCGTCCGCACGGGCGACTCCGGTGCCCGCGCGGTCTGGCAGCGGTGACCGACCTCCCGTTCTGGGTCTCGGACCGTGGGCTCCTCCACGCCGAGTCGCGGATAGCGTAGGGCCCGTGACCATGTACGACGACGACCTGCGCCTCGCCCACGTCCTGGCCGACTCGGTCGAGCGGGTGACCATGGCACGCTTCCGTGCCGCAGACCTATTGGTCGACACCAAGCCCGACCTCACCCCGGTCACCGACGCCGACCGGGCCACCGAGGAGGTGCTGCGCTCGCAGCTGGCGCGCGCCCGCCCGCGCGACTCCTTCCTCGGTGAGGAGTTCGGCGAGACCGGTCACGGACCGCGGCAGTGGGTCGTCGATCCCATCGACGGCACGAAGAACTTCGTGCGGGGGGTGCCGGTGTGGGCCACCCTCATCGCCCTCGTCGACGACGGACAGCCGGTGGTCGGCCTCGTCGCCGCCCCGGCCCTGGGCCGCCGCTGGTGGGGGGCGATCGGCTCGGGTTCGTGGTCAGGTCGGTCGATCTCGAGCGCCCGGCCCAACCGGGTCTCACGGGTCAGCCGGCTCGAGGACGCCTCCTTCTCCTACTCGTCGCTCTCGTCGTGGCGGGCGGTCGACCGGCACGAGCAGGTCGTCGGTCTGACCGACACCTGCTGGCGCAGTCGCGCGTACGGCGACTTCTGGTCGTACGTGCTGCTGGCCGAGGGCAGCGTCGACATCGCCGCCGAGCCCGAGCTGGCCCTGCACGACATGGCCGCTCTGGTGCCGGTGGTGACCGAGGCCGGAGGCCGCTTCACCTCCCTGGGCGGGCAGGACGGATGCTGGGGCGGCAACGCCCTGGCCACCAACGGCCTGCTCCACGACGAGGTGCTGGGGCGCCTCGGCACCGCCCCCCACTGACGCACACCATTTGGTGGTGGTGGGGTCAGGCGGGCAGCACCGTCAGGTCGCCCCGGCCAAGGGCCCGGATCCCGTCGGCGTGCGCGGCGGCGTCACCGACCACCACGACCGTCCACCGTCCGTCGACGACGTCGCGGTAGGCCGCGTCGAGGTCTGCCGCCTCGAGCTGCACCATGTGACGCAGGTTGTCGGTGGTGAACTGCGTCGAGAGCCCGTCATGGGCCATCGTCGCGGCCTCGTCGGCGATCGCGTCGGCCGTCGCATACCGTCCTGGAGCGGTCATGGCCACGAAGTCGACGCCGGAGCGCACCTCGTCGTCGGTGAAGCCGTCACGACCGCCGTCGAGGATGTCGAGCAGGGTGCCCAGCGCCTCCACGGTGCTGTCGGCTCGCACGCTGCCGCTGGTGAGGAAGAGGCCTCCCCGGCGGCGGGGGCGGAACCCCGAGCGGATGCCGTAGGTGAAGCCCTTCTCCTCCCGCAGCACCGCGTCGATACGGGCGTTGGGCCCCCCACCGAGCACGAAGCTGAGCACCGGGTAGGCCGCCCACCCGCGGGCCACCTTGCGGTCCGGGCCCGGGCAGGCGACGACGAGCTCGGTCTGCACCGAGC
>JALYVC010000294.1 GCA_030853445.1 Actinomycetota bacterium
GTGCCGGAACATGGATCCCCGATGGTCCATTTCCCGGCACCGGCGCCCCGAGTGGTGCGGCACTCCTCCCGGGTGGAACCAGCCCTCGTCGATCTCGCTGACGCCCGTCCACCCGGAGGGAACAGCCACATATAAGCACCTGTCCCCCCTTCGGCCGATGGGCTTTCCTGCCATTGGCCTTAAGATGCCATCATGAGCAGTGGGGCAGTCATCCGGCACGGCGCACCACGGGCATCCCTCGTCGACGAGGACCCGCGCGAGATCCTGCTGCGCGCCCTGGCCAACCTGCAGGCTCGGGCGTCCCAGGACGGGGTCGAGCTCGCCGAGGCGCGCCACGCCCTCGCCCGGCTCGGGGACCCTGCCCGGCAGACCTCGAGCGAGGTCGCCCGCCTCACCCTCGAGGTCGCCTCGAGCCTGATCCAGGACCTCGCGGGGTCGACCACCGGCCCGATGCGCCAGCTGATCATGACCGACGACGTGGGTGCGGCCGTCCTCGACCAGGAGATGGACGCCTATGTCCGTCAGGTCATCGCCGACGGTCGCGAGCAGCGGTCGGTCTACGACTCGAGCCTGCTCGAGCGCCCCGACGCCCTGGCCCGCGCACAGACCTTCCGCGCCGCCGGCGAGCTGCAGCGGGTCGCCGACGCGCTGCCCACGGAGTTCCTCACCTTCGGCGCCGAGGCCGTGGTCTGCGTCGAGACCTGGGGTGACCCGGCCGCCGACTACGTCCTCGTGCGCGACCCGATGCTGGTGTCCCTCTTCGTGACCTACTTCGACGAGGTCTGGGCCCGGGCATTGCCGTTCCCCTCCTCCCGCAGCGGTGACGACGACGACGACGAGCAGCTGCTCGACCTGCTCACCCGGGGCTTCAAGGACGAGGCGATCGCCCGCTACCTCGGTTGGAGCCTGCGCACGGTGCGGCGCCGGGTGGCGCGGCTGATGGAGGAGCTCGGTGCCCGCACCCGCTTCCAGCTGGGAGCGCAGGCCGTGCGCTCGGGACGCATGCCCGCGACCCCCCGCGCGAACGCCCTGCCGGGTGCTCGGTTGGGCCGGCCACCGCACAGCCGATAGCCTCCTGCTTGCGCCCGGGCGAGCCGCCGGGGAGCAGGCGCGCAGGAGCAACGGACGAGGGAGTGGCGATGCCGGCGATCGTGCTGGTGGGTGCCCAGTGGGGCGACGAGGGCAAGGGCAAGGCGACCGACCTCCTCGGGAGTGCCGTCGACTACGTCGTGAAGTTCAACGGCGGCAACAACGCCGGTCACACCATCGTCATCGGCGAGGGGGAGGACGCGCAGAAGTACGCCCTCCACCTGCTGCCGAGCGGCATCCTCACGCCGACGTGCACCCCGGTCATCGGCAACGGGGTCGTCATCGACCTCGGGGTCCTCTTCGAGGAGATCGACGGCCTCGAGGCGCGCGGGGTCGACACCAGCCGCCTGGTGGTGAGCGCGAGCGCGCACGTCGTCACGCCCTACAACCGCACCCTCGACAAGGTGACCGAGCGCTTCCTCGGCTCGCGCAAGATCGGCACGACCGGTCGCGGCATCGGCCCGACCTACGCCGACAAGATGTCGCGCATCGGCATCCGCGTTCAGGACCTCTTCGACGAGGGCATCCTGCGCCAGAAGGTCGAGGCGGCGCTGGAGTTCAAGAACCAGGTCCTGGCCAAGATCTACAACCGTCGCGCGGTCGTCGCTGACGAGGTCGTCGCCGAGCTGCTGTCGTATGCCGAGCGGCTGCGCCCCATGGTGGCCGACACGACCCTGCTGCTCCAGCAGGCTCTCGACCGCGGCGACACCGTGCTGCTCGAGGCCGGTCAGGCCACGCTGCTCGACGTCGACTTCGGCACCTACCCCTTCGTCACCTCGTCGAACGCGACGGCCGGCGGCGCCTGCACCGGCTCCGGCATCCCGCCGACCCGCATCGACTCGGTCATCGCCATCCTCAAGGCCTACTCCACCCGCGTCGGCGAGGGCCCGTTCCCCACCGAGCTGCACGACGCCCAGGGCGAGTTCCTGCGCAAGACGGGGGCCGAGTTCGGCACCACCACCGGTCGCCCACGCCGCTGCGGCTGGCTCGACACGGTGGTCGGCCGCTACGCGACCCGCATCAACGGTGTCACCGACTTCGTCATCACCAAGCTCGACATCCTCACCGGTCTCGACACGGTGCCGGTGTGCGTGGCCTACGAGGTCGACGGTGTGCGCCACGACGAGATGCCGGTGGGGCAGAGCGACTTCCACCACGCCGTGCCGGTCTACGAGGAGCTGCCCGGCTGGTGGGAGGACATCTCCGGCTGCCGCACCTTCGACGAGCTGCCGGCCAACGCCCAAGCCTACGTGCTGCGCGTCGAGGAGCTCATCGGGGCCCGGGTCTCGGCCATCGGCGTCGGCCCGCAGCGGGACGCGATCATCGAGCGCCACGACATGAGGCCGGCGCGATCGGGCTCGGTCGACCCGAAGCCGACCGTCGCGGCCACGTCGGCCTGAGGGGATGGCCTCGGCCCACCACCTGCGACCGCGCCGGGGCTGGCTCAACGACCCCAACGGGATGCTCCGACGCGACGGCCGCTGGCACGTCTTCTTCCAGCACAACCCCGCACGAGCCGAGCACGGCGACATCCACTGGGGGCACGCCTCGAGCAGAGACCTGGTGTCCTGGCTCGAGCACCCGGTCGCCTTCGGCCCCACCCCGAGCGCGCCCGATGCCGCTGGGTGCTGGAGCGGTGTCGCGCTCGACCTCGGCGCCCGCGTCGCCGCGGTCTACACCGCCTGTGCGCTCGGGCCCCGCACCACGACCGTCTGCATCCGGTATGCCGCGGACGCCGAGCTCGACGTCTGGTCGCCTCCCGTCGTAGTCGCCCACCAGCACGACGTCCCGTCGACGGCGCGGGTGAGGGAGATGCGTGACCCGTTCCTCTTCGAGGCAGGTGGTCGGCGGTGGGCCCTGCTCGGGGCCGGCATCGGCGACCTCGGCACCGGGCCGGCGCAGTGGAGCCCGGCGCTTCTCCTCTGGTCGTGCGACGACCTCGAGCGGTGGCGCTTCGAGCGGGTCTGGCTCGACGACGGCGATACGGTGCTCGGCGCCCCGTCGGCCGGGCCCGCCAACATCTGGGAGTGCCCGCAGCTGGTCGACGTCGACGGTCTGGCCGTCCTGCTCGTCTCGCTCTGGCTGCGGGACGAGCTGACCGGCGTCGCGCAGGCCATCGGCGAGCTGACCGTCGGCGACGACGGGGTTCCCGCGCTCGCGCTCCAGACGCTCGAGCCCTTCGACACCGGGGACGCCTGCTACGCCCCCCAGGTGGCGATGGACGAGGAGGGCCCGTGGGCCCTCGGGTGGGTCAAGCAGGACGCCATCGCCCCCTGGACCCACCCTGACGCGGTCGCCGGCTGCCTGACCCTGCCCCGCCGCCCCCGGCGGGAGGGCCAGCACGTGTGGTGGGAGGCGGACCGCCGTACGCAGGCGCTGGTCGGCCCGTCGGTCGAGCCCGACGGGCCCATCGGGCGATCGCGAGCGCTGCCGGCCGCTGCCCGTGTCGTGCTCGACCCTTCGGGTGGCCCGGCTCGCCTGTCGCGAGGCGACCTGGTCGTCGAGCTGGGCGCCGGGACCACGGTGTGGGTGGACGACGACGTCGTCGAGGCCTACCCGCCGAACGCCGCACCCGCCACCCACCGCGCCCCCGGCCCCGATCCCTGGGTCCTCGAGCAGGCCGGCGCCCCCACCCCCCACGTCCGCTCCTTGCGCCCGAGGTGATGTTCTGAGCCCTCCCACGGCCCTGAAAGGGGGCATCGGGCGCAACAGGGCGGGGTGGGGAGGCAACCTCCTGGTGGGGCAGCGCGACTACCCCGCAGGACCCAGACAAACGTACGGAGCCCCTGCAGGACTATCGCGACGAGCAGCTGGGTCGTCGTCAGGCGGAGTACCGGACGCCCGTGCCGGTGGCCGACCTCGCGGGCAGGACGGTGTCCGTCAACACCGACGGTCAGGTCGTCACGTCGGTCTACGTCCCGAAGCCCTGACCGGAGCCGGTGTGCCGGAGCTCCTCGGACCCGGACGTCAGGCCCGCAGCACCGTCATCCGGTGCGCGGCGCGGGTCATCGCCACATAGGTGACCCGCGCCCCGCCCGGTGACTCCCGGGTGATCTCGTCGGGGTCGACGAGCACCGTGGCGTCGTACTCCAGGCCCTTGGTCGACATCGGGTCGATGACCTGCACCCGGCCGTCGCCAGCGCCGGCCAGCGGCGCCAGCGCGGCGGCATACCGACTCGGGGTGATGACGGCGATGGAGCCCTCAACCTGCTCGAGGAGGGCGTCCAGCGCTCCGCGGGCGGTGGTGAGCACGTGGTCACCGAGCGGCAGCTCGACCGGCTCGACCCCGGTCTCGCGCACGGCGTCGGGGATGTCGGCGTCGGGCACGTGGGCCCGGATGAATGCCTCGGCGTAGGCGAAGATCTCGGCGGCGTTGCGGTAGTTGGTCTGCATGTGGAAACGGTGGCGTGGCTGGCCGCCGAAGGCCTCCTCACGGGCCTTTTCGGACTCGGCCGCGCCGGCCCACGAGCTCTGTGCGGCGTCGCCCACGACGGTCCACGAGGCGTGCCGTGCCCGCCGACCGAGCATGCGCCACTGCATCGGTGAGAGGTCCTGGGCCTCGTCGACCAGCACGTGGGCGTACTCGTCGGGACGACCCATGCGCCCCAGCATCAGGCGGTCGCGCATCGACTCGGGAGTGGTGGTGTAGGCGCGGTGCACGACGTCGGGGCGGGTGTCGGGCCCCATCTGCGACCGGTCGTCGGGGCGGCTGTCGGGCTCGCCTGCCCGACCCACCTGCTGTACCTGTGTGACGCCGTACGACGCGAGGTCGTCCATCTCCTCGACCTCGAGCCAGTCGCGCTCTGCGCGCTCGGTCTCCTGCACCGGACCGAGCCGGGCCGACAGGTCGTCGAGCAGGGCGACGTCGGCGACCGACCAGGTGCCGGTGAGCAGCGTCACGGCGAGCGACTGGTGCAGGAGCGAGGTCTCGTGGGGGCTGAGGATCCCCTCGCAGTAGCGCCCCGCGCGCTCCTCGTCGGCGAGCCAGAGCAGCACCTGACGGGCGTCGACCTGCGGCCACCAGCCGCGCACGAAGGCCTCGACCTCGCGCGAGTCGTCGAAGCGGTCGAGGAAGGTGGCGCGGTCGGGGTGCCCGCTCTCGCGGTAGGCGAGGTCGCCCAGCTCCTTCACGACGGCAGAGCGGGCGACGTTGCGCTGGGTGCCCCGCAGCACGCGGCCGCTGAGCTGGGCGAGCATGCGCGGGGTGAGCCGGATGGCCTGCCCGGCGACGAAGGCGCGGAACTCCTGCGGCGCACCCGGCACGGTGTCACGTGCCGCGCGGGCGAGCACCTGCCGGATCCGCAGCGACCCCTTGACCGCGGCGGCCTCGGGGGAGTCGAGGCGCTCCGTGCTCACGACGTCGACGACGTCGCCGAGCGAGCGCAGCGCCACCGTGTCCTCGCCCAGCGACGGCAGCACCCGCTCGATGTAGGCGGTGTAGGCCGCGGACGGGCCGACGACGAGGATGCCGCCCGACTCGTAGCGCCGCCGGTCGGAGTAGAGCAGGTAGGCGGCACGGTGCAGCGCGACGACGGTCTTGCCGGTGCCGGGGCCCCCGGTGATCTCGGTGACACCGCGCGCGGGGGCCCGGATGGCCTCGTCCTGGTGCACCTGGATGGTCGCCACGATGTCGCGCATGCGGGTGCCGCGGCTGCGGGTGAGGGCGGCCATGAGCGCGCCGTCACCGACCACCACGAGGTCGTCGGGAGCCTCGGGCACCATGAGGTCGTCCTCGACGCCGACGACGGCCGCTCCCTTGCAGCGCAGCACCCGTCGGCGCAGCACCCCCAGCGGCTCGACCGGGGTGGCGCGGTAGAAGGGTGAGGCGGCCGGCGCGCGCCAGTCGATGACGAGCGGCTCGTAGTCGTCGTCGCGCACGCCGAGGCGGCCGATGTAGCGCACCTCGCGCTCGAGGGTCGCGGCCTTTGCGGCGGGGCCGGGCACCTCGTGGTCGAGGTCGAGGCGACCGAAGACGAGCCCTTCGTACTGGCTCTCGAGGGCGTGACGTCGGCGGGCCGCGTGCATGACCATGGCGTCGCGCTCGAAGAGCCCGGTCAGCTCCTCGTCGCGGGCCTCGCCGACTCGGCTGGTGCGTCCGCGGGCGAGGCCGTCGGCCTCGACGAGACCGGCGCGAACACCGGCCTTGGCCAGCTCTTCGTAGACCCGGTCGACGTGGCGCTGCTCGGCCGCGATCTCGGCGCCGACCTCGGCGGCCGCGTCGGTCACCCGTGGTGTCGTCGACGTCGAGTCGGGACTGCTGCTCACACGCTCCGCCTTGCTCTTCTCGTGACTCCCGCGACACCAGCCGCCGACAGGACGGTCGAGTCTAGTCTTTGCCCATGCAGCCACCCGCGACCCGTCCACCGGGCGACCAGCCACTGGTCGGTCGGGTGGTGCGGCTCGACCCGGTCACCCCCGACGACGCCCCCGGCCTGTATGCCGTGTGGTCCGACCCCGAGGTCTACCGCCACGGTTTCCTCATGAGCGAGTGCCTCACCGACGAGGGGCAGGCGCAGGAGGCGGTGCAAGCGCAGCTGGCCGCCCTGCCGGGGCGCACGGCATACACCGTGCGGCTGGTCGCGGACACCGCACTCGGCGCTGCCGGCACCGTGGTGGGCACCTCGTCGCTCGGCGACGTCGACCTGCCGACCGAGCAGGTGCACCTGGGGTGGACGACCTACGGCTCGCGCTGGTGGGGCACGGGCGTCAACCCCGAGGCCAAGCTGCTGCTGCTCGGGCACGCCTTCGACGACTGCGGCTTCGGGCGCGTGCGCATCCAGACCGACGTGCTCAACGTGCGGTCGCAGGCCGCCATCGTCCGGCTGGGAGCCGTGCGCGAGGGCGTGTTGCGGCGGATGGTGCGCCGGGTCGACGGGTCGTGGCGCGACACCGTCGTCTTCAGCATCCTCACCGACGAGTGGCCGGCCGTGCGCTCGGGCCTGCTCGAGCGGGTCGAGCGGGCCTAGCGGGCCTAGCGGGCCGAACAGGTGGGCGCGGGTTGGCGCTGGGTCAGAGCCAGCCGCGTCGCACGGCCTGGACGCCGGCCTGGAAGCGGGTGCCGGCGCCGAGGCGCTCCATCAGGGAGCGGATGCGCCGCTCGACGGTGCGCTGCGAGACGCCGGTCTGCCGGGCGATCGAGGCGTCGGCGACCCCGGCCGACATCAGGCGCAGGAGGGTGAGGTCGCGCCGGTCGATCTCGTCGCTGGAGCTGCCACGGCTGACCGGGCTGGCGAGCTCCCACATCCGCTCGAAGAGCCGCAGCATCCCCGAGACGATGCCGGCCGTGTGCACGACGAGTCCCACCGCGGCGTCCTCGGCGTCCTGGTCGTCGGGAGCGTCGCTGGTCCACTCCACCAGGGCGACCGCCTGGTCGACCACGACGAAGGTCAGGGGCACCCTCGGCAGGAAGCGCTGCTCCTCGCCGCCCGTGCGGCGGGCACGCAGCACCTCGATCGTGTCCGGCGTCTCGAGCAGCTCGGTGTCCCAGAGGGTGCGGTGCCGCACCGGACGCGAGTCGAGGCCGACCGTCGGCTCGTGGTGCGACTCGAGGGGCGCCGCGAGCAGCTGCCGCGACCGGCTCGTCGGGGCCCGGCTCGCCGAGACCTGCTCGACCGCGCCGGCGACGAGGGCGTGGGTCTGGGCACACACCTCGTCGAGGTCGTGCAGCAGGATCAACCCGTTGCCCGGGTCGCGCTCGCGGGTGCGGGCGCTGTAGAAGACCTGGGTCAGGTCGTAGGCGGTCGCCCGCACCTCCTGCGCGCGGCGCTCGAGGTCGCTGGCGTGCTGGGGGAGGGTGGCGTTGGGGGGCGGCACGTCGAGGCTGCCCTGCGGACCGAGGTGCACCAGGCCGCGGGTCTGCAGGAGGGAGAGGGCGGGGTCGAGGACCGTGGCGGGGATGCCCTGGGCCAGGAGCAGCTCGCGGGTGGGATGGGGGATGCGCAGCGCCGCGAGATAGACCCGGGAGGCCGTCGCCTCCGGGTCGTGGGCACCGGGCGCGGGCACGACAGACGGCGAGCGGTCGCGGCCGCGCGCAGGCATTCCAGGCAGTCCAGGCATTGCGCGTCTCGTCAAACGGTCAGGATCCCGAGGTGTGGGTGGAGGTCAGCGTCGCCGCGTGGCGGGTTGCCGACACTGACTGTACTCCGCCAACTCTGCGGGCGTCCTGCGGGCCCGGACTTTGTCATGGTGGTCACGTCGAGGCGTTGACCGCCCCGGCCGCAGACGGCGCGGTGTCCCCGGGTGATTGTCCCCCCTGCCTCTCGGGGGCACCGCGTCCCTCTGACCGGTCCCGGCCCGACGCCCTAGGGTGGTCGGCGTGGTGGTCCTCGTCCTCGGCTCCGGTGCCCGTGAGCACGCCCTCGTCCGCGCCCTGCTGGCCGATCCCGACGTCGACGAGGTGGTGGCCGCTCCCGGCAACCCCGGCATCGCCCGCGAGCCGGGCGCCTCGTGCGAGCCGGTCGCCCCGGCCGACC